>NZ_JBQCGC010000029.1:0-12592 GCF_051956055.1 Amnibacterium sp. | reverse complement strand
AGCCCGGGTCGCCGCAGGTGGCGGCGGCCTCGATGCCGGCGAACCGGTGCCGTTCGGATGTCGGGCCGTCGCCGTACATGAGCGCGCTCCACTGGGAGGCCGCGCCCGGGAGCACCTCGACGAGCAGGGTGCCGGCGGATGCGCCCGTGCCGACCCGCCACGCGCAGGCGAGGCCTCCCGCTCCCGCGACCGCCACCGGGCCGAGGAGCCGGGTGTCCCAGGGGGCGACCGGCGTGATCGACCCGCTCGCG
This sequence comes from Amnibacterium sp., assembly GCF_051956055.1. Lineage (NCBI taxonomy): Bacteria > Bacillati > Actinomycetota > Actinomycetes > Micrococcales > Microbacteriaceae > Amnibacterium > Amnibacterium sp. Next base: position 12,341 of record NZ_JBQCGC010000029.1, on the reverse strand, counting down.
GTGGTCCCGCGCGGGGTGAAGGCGCGCACGACCTCCTGCTGATCGACGAGGTCGCGGCAGGCGAGTGGCTGCGCGGCGGTCGCGGACGGCGTCGGTGCGGATGCCGCGCCCGTGCTCGTCGGGGATGCGCCTGGGGTGGCGGCGACCGTCGCGCACCCGCTCAGTCCCACCACGGTCATGACGGCCGCGATGGCCGTCAGCAGCCCCGCTCGCGGGCTCCGGTGTCCTGTCACGCGATCGTCCCCCTCCCGCTCCGCGGTGTCGCGGAGCGCTCCTACTCGACGGTGTCCGCTGGGCGCCCGGGTGTCACAGGTCCGCTGCTCCTCGGCCCGCGGCAGCCTGCGCCGGCTCGAGCACCCCGTCGCGGAGCGCGAACAGCGGGTCGCATCGCCGGCTGAGCTCCTCGTCGTGCGTCGCGAGCACGACGGTCACGCCGGCCGCCGGCAGGCCGAGCAGCAGGTCGGTGATCCGTTCCCGGTTCGCCGGGTCCAGCTGCGCGGTCGGCTCGTCCGCGAGCAGGAGGTCGGGGCCCGTGACGAGCGCGCGGGCGAGGGCGACGCGCTGCTGCTCGCCGCCGGAGAGCTCCTCCACCAGGTTGTCCGACCGTGCCGCCAGCCCGACGGCGTCGAGCGCCTCCCGTGCGGCGTCGCGCAGCGACCGAGCGCGGGGCCGTCGCGCGCGGTCGAGGCCCTGCAGGGCGAGCTCGACGTTCTCCGCCGCGGTGAGCAGCGACAGGAGGCCGAACGCCTGGTGCACGAGCTGCACGCGACCGGTCCACGGGCCGCGCTCCGCCGGGGTCACCTCGACCCCGTCGTACCGGATCGCGCCGGAGTCGGGCCGCTGGAACCCCGCGAGCACCGTCAGCAGCGTGGTCTTGCCGGACCCCGACGGACCCGTGAGTGCGGCGGCGCGGCCGGCGCCCACGGCGAGCCCGATCCCGTCGAGGATCGGCCGGCCGGAGCGGCGCAGCCCGATCCCGTCGGCGGTCAGCGCGATCCCCCCGGTCACGACTGCCGCTCCGGGGTGGTGACCGCGGGATGCAGCTCGATGTGCCCCGTGCGGCGCACGACGCGTGCCCGGCCCCCGGGCGGGAAGCTCGCCGCGAGCTCCTGCGGCAGCTGGATCGTGCCGTCCTGCCCGATCACCGCGTAGTGCTCGCCGCTGCGCGCCTCCGCGCCGATGCGGCCGTCCCGCATCGTCAGCCGCCGGTCCATGCCGGCGCCGACCTCGGCGTCGTGCGTGACGACGACCACGGTGGTGCCCCACCGATCCCGCGTCTCGGCGAGCAGCTCCGTGATCCGCGCCGCGTTCGCATGGTCGAGCTGGCTCGTCGGCTCGTCCGCGAGCAGGAGGCGCGGCCCGGACACGAGCGCGGCCGCCAGCGCCACCCGCTGCTGCTCACCGCCGGAGAGGCTGCGGATCGATCGCCGCGCCGCGCCGGCGCGCCCGACGGCGTCCAGCAGCTCGCCGGCCCGGCGGCGCCGCTCGGCAGGCCGCATGCCGGAGCCGAGACCGGCGAGCTCCACGTTGGCGCGGACGGAGGCGTAGGGGAGCAGGTTCCGCTCCGGGCCCTGCATGAGCATGCCGAGCCCGGAACCCCGGAGCGCGAGCAGCTGTCGCTCCGTGGCCCGCGCGACGTCCTGGCCGAGCACCTCCACCCGGCCGGCGCTCGGCTTCAGCAGCCCGGCGAGCAGCGCCATCAGCGTCGACTTGCCGGAGCCGGAGGGCCCGACGAGCGCGACGAGCTCGCCCTCCTCCACGCGCAGGTCGGCCCCGCGCAGCGCGACCACCTCGCTGTCCGCCGTGCGATGGATGCAGACCGCCTGCTGCACCTCCACCACCGCGCTCACTGCTCCGCCTCCCGCAGCCGCACCACGGCGGCGCTCCGGACCAGCACCGCGCTCGTCACGCCGACCGCCGCGAGCAGCAGCACCACGACCGCGGCGCAGCCGGCGACGAGCAGCGCGACCGGCTGGTCGACGAGGAAGGCGGGGAAGGGCGGGTCGTCCGCGTAGGCGGGCACGGCGGCGAGCGACAGCTGCACGCTGGCGAGCGCGAGGCCCAGCCCGGACGCGGTCGCGACGACGATGAGCGCGGCCTGCTCGACGAACACCGACCCGAACAGGCTGCGGCGGCGGATGCCGAGCGCCCGCATCGCCGAGAGCTCGAACACGCGCCTCCTGGCGAGCAGCACCATCCCGAGCACGACCGCGAAGGCGGCGAGCAGCACGGCCGTCGCGCCGGTCGCGAGCGTGAGCGCCGCGGCGAACGCGGGGCCTTCGGAGGCGAGGACCCGGGCTCGCTCGCTCGCCCGGTCGACGGACAGCACCTGCACGCCCGCGGCGCGGAGCCGGCGGAGGGTGTCCGCGGGTGCTCCTGCGCGCAGCCACAGCTGGTCGGCCTGCTCGTGAGCGGCGCCGCCTGGGCTGGCGGCGAGCACCCAGTCGCGGGCGACGACGATGCCGGCGTCGCCGACGCGGGGGAGCACGCTGACGTGACCGGTCGGCCGGAGGTCGATCCCGGCCCCGTCCGGGGTCTGCGCGATGAGCGACGCCGAGTCCCCGCGGACGGCGGCGGCGACGAGCGCGGGCACGCCGGTCGGCGCACCGGCGACCGCACCGAAGCCGGGGGCGGAGCCGCTCGGGGCGCCGCTCACCGCGACGGCGATGTCGACCCCTCCCGCGGCGACGTGGACCTGCTCGGCCGGGCTGACCTGGCCGGGAGGCATCGGGTTGAGCCCCGCCCAGCGGACCGCGGTGACGGCGGGCCGCGCCGGGGTGGCGGTGCCGCCGTCCAGGCCGCGCACGGCCCGAACGGTGAAGCGTGCCTTCAGCAGCGCACCCGACACGGTCGACTGCGTCACGAAGACGCGGCGCAGCCGGCAGCCGTCGGCGCACGCGGCTGCTTGCGCGGTGTACGTGGCGGCGCCGGTCCGCATCGTGCCGAAGGTCGCGGTGACCGGGGCGCCCCGCGCGTCGACGAGGTCGGCCGCGAGCGTGAGGTCGCCCGGCACGGTGGTGCCCGTGACGTCCATCGCGATCCGCGTACCGGTCACCTCCGGCGCGGCCGGCGCCGGCGCCGTCAGCGGTCGCACCAGCCGGGTCAGGGGCGCGGAGCCGAAGTCGTGCCGCCAGTAGGCGACCGCTGCGAACCCCTTCGGGTCGACCACGAGCATCGAGGGGGAGGCGTTCGTGGCGGCGCCGGCGGCGAAGATCCCGGACGCCGTCGAGGAGTCGATCGGCACCTCCGCCACCGCGGTCACATCCCGTCCGGAGGGGTCGACCGCATGGATCCGCGCCGCCGTCCGCGGGTCGGGCCGGATGTGCAGCACGACCGGGGCGCCCGTGTCGGTCAGGGCGCGCTCGTCGCGGTTCTGCGTGGTGACGACGACGCTGCTGAGCGTCGTGACGGCGAGGCCGACCGCGACGACCAGGACGCCGAACGTCCGCCGCCCCGCCGGTCGCCGGACGAGCTGCCGCAGCCCGACGAACGCGGCGATCGCCCCGGTGCCGCGGGTGGGGCCGAAGCCGAGCCGGGCGACGAGGAGCAGCAGCCGACCGGCGACGAGCGCACCCGCGAGCAGGAGGAGCATCGGCGCGAGAACCGCGATGCCGTTCGCGGCGCCTCCGGCGAGCGCGCCGGAGACCCGCAGCTGCGCGACTCCCGCGATCGCGAGCACCACGACGACGATCTCGACGACGAGCGAGCGGCGGGAGGCGAACCTGGTGGTGCGCCGCCATTGCTCGAGCACCGGGCGGCGGAACACGCCGACGCTCGCGACCGCTGCGGCGACGAGCCCGCCCGCCGCCGCACCGAGGGCCGCGATCCAGGACAACGCACCGATCTGCACGTCGACGCTGTCGCCGAGCACGCCGGGCACGAGCGCGTGCTCGGCCACAGCCGCGAGCAGCACCCCGATCGGTACCGCGGCGATGAGCAGCAGCGTCGGTTCGAGCAGGACGAGCAGCAGCGTGCGGCCTCCGGTCAGCCCGCGCACCTTGGAGAGCGCCACCTCCGCGCCCCGCGCCTCGGCCGCGCCGCCGATGAGGGTGTGCAGGAGGAACCAGCCGAGCGCCAGCAGCTCCGCGATCGTGACGACGATGGGCACGAGCACGAGGGAGCCGCTGCCCAGCCCGGTGCCGACGACCTTCTCGACCGCTGTCGACACCGTCGGGGTGCCTGCGCTCGACTGCACCGCGCGCACCGCGTCCCCGAGCGCCTTGGTCAGCGGCCCGATGGACCGCACGTGCACCGCCCGCGCGTCGAGCGTCAGGTCCGCCGTCGCGGTGACCCCGTCGCCGGACCGTGCGGTCAGCGCGGTGAAGTACGAGCGCGGCGCCCACACGACCAGCGAGTCCTGGTTGCTGCCCGAGTCCCCGCCGAACCAGTACGGCGCGGCGGCGTCGCGCCGCGTCGCGATGCCGCGCACGACGAGGTCCGACGGCCACCCGCTCCCGCCGAGGGGCACCACGCCGACCTTGCTCCCGACGTGCAGGCCTCGAGCCTTGGCGGCCGACGCCTCGACGACCACGCCGGTGCGGTCCGAATCGGCGACGCACCGGCCCGCCGTCATCCGGAGGGCTGCGCAGACCCCGTCCCGATCCTCCACGGCGACGTACGGCTCACCGAGCTGCGCCGGTACCGCGGCGTGGAGCACGACGGAGAGCTGCATCACGAGCGACGGGTACGCCCGCGCCGCGGAGCCGGAGAACGCACCCCGGACCACGTTCTCGAGTGCGGTCGGGTTCGGCTTCCCGACCAGCTCGGTCGTCACCTGCACGCCCGTCCCGTGATCGCTCACGGGTGCCCGGAGGAGGGCGGCGCGCAGCACCGCGTCCCGGGCGGAGTCCGCGTAGGACGGCGCCGCAGCCGCGGCGGTCGTGGTGAACACCGCGACGACGAGCAGGAGCACGGACACCCCGCGGCGCCACCACAGCCCCGCGAGCGCCAGCCTCAGCAGCCCCACGGGCCACCGCGACGGGGGAGACGAGGCGCGCGCCAGCGCTCGACCTCCGCGTCCACGCTTCGAGGATGCCACGGGCAGTCCGAGGCCTCGGTCCCCGACACCGCATCGTGCGCTGACCGAGACCATTCCCGCTTCAGGTTCCCGAACGGTCAGGATGGGGAGATGAGCACGGACGAGAGCGGAGCGGCCGCGGAGATCGACGCGATCATCGCGAACGCCGGCGACTGGCACGGCCCTCTGCTCGCCGAGCTCCGGGGCGTCATCCTGAGCGCCGACCCCGACGTGGTCGAGGCGATCAAGTGGCGCAAGCCGTCCCGGCCCGAGGGCGTCGCGACCTGGATGTGCGACGGCAACCTCTGCGTCGCGGACCTCCTGAAGCGAGCCGTCCGGCTCACCTTCCCGAAGGGCGCGAAGCTGGACGACCCGACCGGCCTCTTCAACACCCGCTTGGACAGCGCCACCGTTCGGGCGATCGACTTCCCGGAGCACGCACGCATCGACGCGGACGGGCTCCGCGGGCTCGTGCGCGCCGCGATCGCGGTCAACCGGGAGGGATGAGCCGACATCCGGAGGCGGCGGCCGCTGCCCCCGGAGTCGCGGGGTGCGTCAGCGCCCCGTGCGGGCCGACCCGCCGAAGAGCCGGCCGAGCAGCCCGGGCCGGGTGCGCGGCTCCTGCCCCACCGGCGCCGCGGTGCTGCCGCGGACCACGAGTTCCACGTCCTGGCACTGCTGATCGCTCTGCACCTCGCCGAAGAGGCGCGCCGCAGCGGCCGTCCCGAGCTCGCGCGGACGCTGCGCGACCGTGGTCAAGCCGCGCCGCGCCGCGTCCTCGTGGTCGTCGATCCCCACGACCGAGACATCGCGCGGCACCGAGACGCCCAGCTCCGCAGCGGCGTCGAGCACGGCGAACGCGACCTCGTCGGACACGGCGAACACCCGCGTCGGTCGGTCCTCTCCGGACAGCAACCGGGCGGCTGCGCGGCGCGCGTCGTCGTAGTCGAATCCCGAGGGCACGACGTTCGAGAGCTCCTCGAGGCCGGCCGCGGCCATTGCTGCGCTGTACCCGCGCACGCGGTCACCGCGCATCGCGAAGTCGTCCGGCGCATGCACGTAGCCCGCGAGGTGCGCGATCCGCACGTGGCCGAGCGCCAGGAGGTGCTCGGTCGCCTGCTGAGCCGCTGCCGCGTCGTCGATGAAGACCGAAGGCAGGCCGCCGCTCCTGCCTCCGATCACCACGACCGGCCGCTCGGACTGCAGCAACCGCGCGTCCTCCGCGTCGATGTCGAACAGGACCGAGACCGCACCGACGCAGTCGGGATGCTTGAGCCGCTGCGCGAACGCCTCGGCGACCGCCCGATGCGCCTGCGCGCCCGGGGCATGGACCGCCACGCGCACCTCGACGTCGTGCGCGCGCGCCGACTCGGTGACCCCGGCGAGCACCTGGTCGAAGTACCAACGATCGGTGAAGGGCACCGCGGCCTCGATGAATCGCACTGTTCGGCTTCCTCACTGATCAGTGATCGCGCACGCTAGTCAGCCCTCGCCGGACTCCGCCGTCTTCCGGAGGCGTGTCGCGCCCGCCCGCCCGATCGGACGGTCGGACCGAGCGGGAGCCGACTTCGATGATGTCGCGGAAGCCCGGGGCGCTCGCGGCCTCGCCGTCAGGGGGCGAGCTCGCCTTCGAGGGCGGGCACCGCAGCTCCGGTGCGGGTGGCCACCAGTTCGCGGATCGCCTCGTCGACCTCCAGCGCGAACGCCTTCAGCTCCTCGAGGTCGATGCGGCTCGCGCGCTTCGGGAACGCGTGCAGGAGGCAGAGGGTCCCGACCGTCATGCCGTCGGGAGCGTGGACCGGCGTCCCGGCGTAGAAGCGGGCGTGCTCGAGGTCGAAGAACCCGTTCGCGGCGAACCGCGGATCGCGCTCGAGGTTCTCGACGACGAGCGGGGCGTCCGAGTCGACCACGACGGCGCAGCCCGTCAGCGGCGCGGGGACCGACATCGGAGCCGTACCGCCGTGCGCGACGTGCCAGACGCGGCCGTTGTCGACCATCGTGACGGCGGAGTCCATGACCCCGAACCGCTCCCTCGCGCGGGTCAGGATGTCCTCGAGGCTCCGCAGCGATCCCTCGCGCCTGGCTTCGACGACGGCGCGGACCGCCTCATGACCGAACGTCTCGGGTTCGGGGAGGGTCTCCGCGGCACCGGCACCGATCACGTTCACCACGACCTCCGGGAGCGCGTCGACGAACGCGGCGTAGAGCGCCGTACCGGGCGCGCTCCCGACGTGCGACCGGAGATCGGGGGCTTCGACGAAGACCGCGCCGGGCGTGCCGGCCGCCAGCGCTCGAGCGACCGCATCGAGGCGTCGCGCCTGCCGACGGAGCAGGAGGCTCATCCGCCGGACCCGCTGCGCCGCGTAGACGTCCGGGATGCCGAGCAGGACGATCTTCGCGCCCACCGGCAGACCTTGGCGGACCGTGGTGAGGAGGACCCGGAGCTCGGATTCCCAGTCGCGGACCGAGGTCAGCCGCATGGCGTCGTTCGATCCGATCGCGACGACGGCGCAGTCGAACGACCGGTCGATGCGGCCCTCGAGCCACAGCGGCGCGGTCTGCGCCGTCATCGCGGCATCGCCGACGAACTCGACCTCGCAGCCGAGACCCGTCCGGGCAGCGACCCCGTCGGCGAGCAGCCCCGTTGGTGCAGCACGGTGGGAGGAAACGCCCCACCCGTGCCCGAGCCCGTTCGCGACGAGCAGCACGCGATTGGCGCCGTTCTTCGGGGAGCCGCTGCGGACCACCGTGTGGTCGGTGGGACGAACCATGCTGCCGCGCCGGAAGTGCATCAACGCGTACGCGAGCCGCGCCGCACGCTGCAGGGGCCCAGGTGCGCTGGACATGGCTGTCATCGCGTTGGCATCTCCGGTTGCGTCGGGGCTTCGGTGGAGCACTTCATGGACTCGCGCGTGGCGCGCCGAGCGAAAGCCGCGGGCTGATTCTCAGTGAGGCAAACCATTTGCGGCCACCCCCAGACCGAGTGCGGGTGCTAGGACGGGCACGGTGCCGAGGGAGTCGGTCTGCGGCTCGCTCGTGGGACCGGTGACCGGCATGTCGAACTCGCCCGCGGCGCCACGAGCGGCGGCTGGCTCGGCACGGGGACTGTCGACTCGAGGCGGGCGTCGAGTGGGTGCGGGCTCGGCGCCGTCCGTCGATGCGTCTTGGTTCGGCGACGAAGCGCTCGGACGAGATGTGCCCCCCCCCCCCCGCAGGGACTCGAACTCGAATCCGAAAGCCTTACCGATAGTCAAGAGATCGCAGAAGATAGTATTGACCAGGAAGAACCCTGACTTCTCAAATTATCGGTATCGCAGGAGATCGCGGCGTGTCGCAGGAGGTTGTGGGGTTTCTGTGGGGGCTGGAGTCGGGCGAATCGCCTGATGAGGATCGCTCTTGCGCCCTGGGCTGAGGATGCTCCCGCAAATCGCGCACTCGATCAAGACCGTCCGGACAGCGTGTCCAATCTCGCACTGATCAGCGATTGTGTGTGCCAGTTTCGGAGGCGCGGGTCCGTGCTCGTCGGTGACAAACCGTGAAGTGGTCCGTCAACGGCGCATGTTGCACCGCCATCCGGCGTCGATCATCTCGGCGACGGTCAGGTCATCGCGTCAGCCCGTCGTGAACCGACCACGCTCCGGCTCTGACCCTGAGGTACCACCCGAACCCGACGTTGGCCGGAGCAGCACCGGCGCCGCACGCCCGCAATACAATCGCGGCAAGTCGTCCTGGAAGACATTCGCAGTCATATCGGGCGGTGCGAGTACCGCTCTGCTGAGGCTGCTCTTCGTCGGCGTCTCCGCACAGTGCACGCGAGTGCGGCGGCGATGGAGCTGCGCTCGCGAGCTGCACAGACGCTGTCGCTGTTCGTCTGCACGTTGCTCGCAGCGTTGGTGTTCGCACTGCCCGGTCAGGCCTTCAGAGTTCACGGGATCGAGTTCGTCGGGGTCGCCCTGGTGATGGGGGCCCTCCTCGAAGTGCTGGAACGTCGCGCTCGACGCCAGCGCGCCGGGCAACAAGTCGACCATGTCCTCGATGTGGTGGATCCCAACCTTCTGACGATCTCCTCGCTGCTGATCTTTTTGCGCGCTTGCGTTCCACCGCGGGAGGCGGTGAGAACAAGACCAGCTGTATCACTCACGGGCCTTTTCATTCTTTCGGATTGTGACCCAAATCCGAGCGCTCTGCGGGGACTGGGTTTAGGGGCCGATGGCCTTCTGACCCACGATGACCCGCATCACCTGTGCGGCGTTCTCCTCCTCGAGCACCTCTGGGTTCGCCACAATCTTCAGCTGGACGCGCTCGGCGAACTGAACAGGAGTCAGCTCAGCCTTGGCATCGCCCTCGGCGTCAACGATCCGCGCGACTGACAGGAGCCGGCGCTGCTCCTCGGAGAACTGGCTGGCATCGAGCATCGCTTGGTAGCGCTTGGCCCACTCGGCTTTCGTCATCGTGACGTTTGCCTCGGAGATTGCGGTCTTAGCGTTTGTCTTTTTGGCGATGTAGACGACTGAGGGCTCAGTGGGATCTACCGAAGCCCGCTCTCGCCGCGCCTTGACGGACTCGATGAAGCGCTTGATCGCGGACTTGGCAGCCGGCAGGAGCGTATCTTCCCACCAACGCTTCACCACCGGCGTGAGTTGGATGACGGCCAGCGTGAGGAGCTGAGTGAGAGCCTCGGCGAGGATCTGCTGCTCGGGCGTAAGCGGCTTGGGCTCAGTCCGCTGGCCAGGCTCGGCCAGGTGGTGCTGGTAGTCGTTGCCGTCGGTCTCCGCCCACACGGCATGCTTGACGAGCTTGTTGGTGCCGTTCTCGAAGATCAGGCCGACGAGACCTCCGTCCGGGCCTCGCCCGCACCCCAGGTGCTGGTTCGGGCCAAGGTTCATTGGTTCATACGGCACGCGGGGGACGGTACGTGGACGACGCCTGACTGTCAGCAGCTCGACCGCATGTCGCGCTGACCGGCACCAGGTACGTGCCGAGGTAACCAGGGCTTACGACACGCCAACCGGGACCAATAGGTTCCAGCGAACGTCATGTTGACCGGCCTCGAAGTGCAATATCCCGAGCCCGAGGACTGTCCGGGCTCTGTAACTTTGGACAGCACCAGGTTCGAAGCGCTGGCCTCCACAGGTGCCTACCCCTGCTTCAGCAGCACTAAAGGCGGCAAGGTGACATTGGCGCTGCGCTCGACCACCTCCTTGCCTCTTCGCCTTACCTCGACACCTACCATGTCGGGAGTCGAGTCCACCGGCACCGGGCTCGATACCGCGGCCGCTCTTGCGGTGCTGCATGTGGTGAAGCAAAACAAGTCCGTATCGGCCTTCGAGTGACGCGGATGCTCGCGACGCCGTCTGTGACTCGCGCCGTCGAGCGCGACGCTCCTGTCACAGACCAGCCGCGATAAATGATTGGAGCAGTTCCGTCCCGCGCTGTACCCGGTCGATTGTGTCGACCGGACCTCCGTCATGATCCTCCTGGGTCAGCTGAATGAGCCAGCCCGGGCCGTCGCGAACTCCGCCGCCCGCGGCGCAGAGCTCGGCGAGGCGATCCCGCGCCTCGCCGAGTATTGCGGACTCACGGATCGCAAATCCGCTCTCCACGCTTCGCATCGCGGTCCCGCTGCGAACCAGTTCCATCCAACGCGGAGTGGTCGAGTAGCCGGAGAACCACGGATCCTTGACCTCGACCGGCCGGCCGGCTTCGCACCAGATCGCATAGAGGTACGCGTCTCGGTAGTAGCTGTTCTGCGCGGTCTTCCGCAGCATGGTCAACTCGTAGCCGATCCGTTCGTGCGCCCCGTAGTAGATGCCGCTGCCGCCCTCTCGCATGGTCGGGTATTGCACGAGGTGGTAGCGCCAGTCGAAGTGGTTCCGTGCCGCCCGATCGACCGTGAACTGATCCGAGAAGGCCATCAGGGCAGCGCTCGGGTCGTCGGGGGAGGTGGCGACCTGATCGAGCATCCGTCGTAGTGCGAGTCGGGCCTGTTCGAGCGACTGTCGGTCACCGCGATCGACCAGGACGGATCGCCAGACGTTGTCCGCACTCGGCGAGCCGAAGCGGTGCTGGTCCGAGTTGGGGATGTTCCGCTGGTACTCGCCTGCGGCGAGTAGGGCGCCAGTGAGGAGCGGAAAGCGTTCTGAAACGAATAAGGCATCGAACGCGGCCGCTCGCGCACTGATGGACTCGTCGAGATCGAACGCAGCGAGCGTGCCCCTGAGGATCGGATGGTCCTCGAGCCGGCCTACGGCTTCGGCAACATCCGGCGTCGAGTCCAGAAGTTCGCGCTTGAGCGCCTCGTCCCGCACCTGGTTGGCGTTAAACGTGCGGAGCGACTCCAGATCACCGCTTCGCGTGAATATCGAGGTCTCACTGGTGAGGTTCGGCATGTTGGTGACGCGAAGCTCGAACTGCGAAGCCTCGCTCACGTTCCGCACGGTTCTCAGGCGCGCATGCGGATCGGCGGAGCCGTACCGCCGGTGTTCGAGGACGGCGAGGAGCAGGAGTGTGTCGGCTAGAGAGAACACCCGCGTCGCTCCACGGGCTTCGCCGTATCGCCGAAGGCATGCAGCGAACAGGTCGGTGGTCGCGTTCGCGCCGAACAATCGAACGCGCACTCCGTCGCTCTCGAGCGCGAAGAGCTCGTCGAAGTACTGGGCGATGGAGGGCTCGTCGACCCAGGTGTCGAAGGCGAAGCGGATGAAAGCGAGGTGCTCATGCCGGCGTTCGTTCGTGGAGCCGAGCAGGCGGCTGATGCGATCAGCAGGCGACTCGGTGCTGGACGATCCCAGTCGGCCTTCGCGCCACTCGCAGACCTCCATGAGGAAGTCGAAGTAGCGCATGAACTCGTCATCGACGATGTCGTCGTCGCCGCGGTAGGGCCACAGGACGTCGGTCCACTCGCCGTCGATTCGATGCCCGAACTGCTCGAAACCGCCGACATCGCCGACCAGCTGTCCCAGATGTGCCTTGAAGGCCTCGAACTCCGTGAGTGGCTTCCCGCGTGAGTTCATCTTGATGTAGAGGCTCTCGGCGGCGCCCATGTCATCGATCGGCAGAAGTTGGAACCAGATGGCGGGTCGCGAACGATCGGTGAGTCTCGACCACAGGCGGTCGCTGTCCTCGTCTGCGAAGCGTTCGGCGATCGCGTCGATGGTCACGAGCATGGCTCGAATCGTCGGATTGATTCGGCCTGGGTTTCGTTCCGACTGAAGAGTCAGGATGGAACCGATGACGACGTACAGCCCGGAGATGCGTGAGCGGGCGCTGCGGATGCTCGCTGAGGCGGGACCGGATCACCCGAACCGGTGGACCGCGATCCGCC
>NZ_JBQCGC010000028.1:0-41411 GCF_051956055.1 Amnibacterium sp. | reverse complement strand
GTCTCCTCGAGATCGAGCAGCGCCTGCGCGCGGTCCTCGATGCGCGGCGGGTACACCCCGAGCCGTCTGAGCTCCAGCAGGTGCTCCCGCTCCGCCTCCACGACGGCCAGCCGGAGGCGCCGGAACAGCCGGTGCGGCGTGGCCTCGAGCGGCAGCCCCTCGCTGTGGCCCCGCTCCCACGCGGCCTCGGCCCGCAGGTAGGAGGTCTGCCGCACGCGCTCGATGATCTCCGGGTCCACGTCGGTCATGCCCGCGACGGAGGAGCCGGGGTCGTCGAGCACGGCGAGGCCGTGGAAGCTCAGCTCGTCGAGCAGCGCGGCGAGCTGGCGCTGGTCGGCCGCCTCGTCGATCCCGTCGATGCGCAGCACGCGGATGAGCGCGGGCAGCGTCGCCCCCTGCAGCAGCAGGCTGGCGACGGCGACGATGAAGGCGATCAGCACGAGCTGCGGTCGGTAGGGGACCTGGCTCGGCAGCGACTGCGCCGCCGCGAGCGTCACCACGCCGCGCATGCCGCTCCACCCGAGCACCACCCCGCTGCGCCAGTCCAGGGTCTGGCTGCGCAGCTGCTCGAGGTCCGCGCGGCGCCGGGCGTACCGCCGTCGGAGGAGCGTGATCCTGCGGCGCACCCTGCCGTGCGTCGACTGGGTCAGCCGATGCTGGAGGAAGAGCAGCGCGCGGAGCGTCGACGCCTCGGCGTGCTGCTCCCGAAGCCGGAGCAGCAGGATCAGCGGCCCCACCCAGAGGAAGCGCAGCGCGATGAGCAGCGCGGTGGCGAGCAGCCCGATGACGACCGTCTCCTCGAGGGACATCGAGGGGTCGGCGTTCACCGCCTCCACGAGCCTGCGCACCTGCAGGCCGACGAGCAGGAAGACCGCGTTCTCCAGGATGAACTGGATGGTGCTCCAGTTGATCCGGTCGCTGGTCCGCGTGACGACCGAGAAGGAGCCCGGGTTGGCGTAGCCCGTGTAGAGCCCCGACACCACGACGGCGAGGACACCGGAGGCGCCGGCGGCCTGCGCGGGCGCGAAGGCGAGGAAGGGGACCGCGAGTGAGATCGCTGTCGCGAGCACCGGGTCCTCGAGGCGCGAGCGGACGGCGACGGTGACGAACCCGACGAGGAGCCCGATCCCCACGGCGACCACGACGGCGAAGCCGAAGTCGCCCGCGATCATCAGCGGGTCGCCCTGCTGGGTGCCGATCGCGATCGCGCTCGCGGTGCTGAACAGCACCAGCGCCGTCGCGTCGTTGACGAGCCCCTCGCCCTCGAGCACCGTGAGGATCCTCGGAGGCAGGCCGAGGCGCCGGCCGACGGCGGTGGCGGCGACCGCGTCGGGAGGGCTGAGCACCGCGCCGAGCGCGATGCCGGCCGCGAGGTTGAGGTGGGTGAGCACGTCGTACAGCGCGAACCCCGTGCCGAAGGCCGTCACGACGACGAGGACCACGGACAGGCTGACGATCGTGCCGATGTTGCGGCGGAAGTCGACGAAGGGCAGCCGGATGGCCGCCGCGTAGAGGATCGGCGGCAGCAGCAGGTCGAGCACGAACGCCGGCTGGACCTCGATGGCGGGCAGTCCGGGTAGGTAGGAGAGCCCGACGCCCACGAGGACCAGGAGGATCGGCGCCGCGATGCCGAGGCGGCGCGCGAAGGCGGCGACGGTGACGATCACGGCGATCGCGACCACGCCGACGACCTCGTAGAGGGGGACGACCTCGTGGAGGGGGAGGTCGTGCAGGACGGCCTTCACACCACCAACCTACCGGGGGCACCTCCGCGCGCTCAGGCGGGGACGATCGCCGTGAGCCGGTCCAGCACCTCCTGCTCGACCTCGAGCAGGGTGCGCTCCTCGCCCTCCGCGATCCACTGCGTGAAGGCCGTGTGGAACACCACGACGCCCGTCTCGGCGGCGAGCCGGGCGTCCGGGTCCTGCACGCCGCGGTCGCGCAGCGCCCCGGCGATCGCCTCACCCAGCGCGGCGCGCTTGAGGGACTCGCGTTCGAGCAGCGCCGGATTCGCGTCGATGACCCGCTGCCGCTTGCGCGACCACGGACGGCGCTCGGGCGCGAAGAACCCCGCCGCGGCGGTGAGCGCGGCCCGCACGTAGTCGAACGCGCCGAGCCCATCCGGGGCGTTCAGCACGCCGTCGACGAAGGTCGCCCGGTACTCCGCGCCGCCGGCGAAGAGCACCTCGCGCTTGTCGGCGAAGTGCCGGAAGAAGGTGCGCTCGGTGAGGCCCGCCGCAGCCGCGATGTCCTGGACCGTCGTCTGCTCGTAGCCACCCTCGACGAACAAGTCGAGGGCGGCGACCTGCAGCCGCTCCTTCGCCCCCGGCTCCCAGCGCACCATGCGGCCAAGCGTACTCACGACAGTCCCTGACATCAGGCGTATGGTGATGGCAGTTCCTGACATGGACTGGAGAAGGAGAACTCATGCGCGTGTTCCTCACCGGAGCATCCGGATGGATCGGATCGGCCGCCGTCGACGCCCTGCTCGAGCGGGGGCACGAGGTCGTCGGCCTCGCGCGGTCGGAGGCCGCTGCGGCGTCGATCGAGGCGAAGGGCGCCACCGCGCGCCGCGGCGACCTCGACGACCTCGCTGCGCTGCGGGCCGCGGCCATCGAGGCGGATGCGGTCGTGCATCTCGCCAACAAGCACGACTGGAGCGACCCGGTCGGCACGGCCCGCGCCGAGCGCGCCGCGGTCGAGACGTTCGCGGAGGCGCTGTCGGGCACCGGGAAGCCGTTCCTGCTCGCGTCGGGCGTCGCGGGGCTCGCCGCGGACCGTCCGGCGACGGAGTCCGACCGCTCCCCCTTCCGGGGGCCCGAGTCGCCGCGGGGCGGTACCGAGAACCTCGCGCTCGACGCGGTGCCGGAGCTGGCCGCCGTGAGCCTCCGCTTCGCGCCGACGGTCCACGGCACAGGCGACCACGGCTTCATCGCGGTCATCGCGCAGGCCGCGCGCGAGCACGGCTTCGCCGGGACGATCGGGGACGGGACCAACGCCTGGGCGGCGGTCCACGTCTCGGACGCAGGCCGGGCCGTGGCGCTGGGGCTGGAACGGGCTCCCGCCGGCACCGCGCTGCACATCGTCGCCGAGCTCGGCGTGCCGACCGCCGAGGTCGCCGCGGCGATCGGGCGAGGGCTCGGTGTGCCGGTCCGGCAGGTCGCACCGGAGGACGCCGAGTCGGCGTTCGGCTGGATCGGCCGCTTCTGGGGCCTCGACATGCGCGCGGAGAGCGCGGCGACGCAGCGCCTGCTCGGCTGGACGCCGACGGGGCCGACCCTGCTCGACGACCTGGCGTCCGGCGCGTACACCTCCTGACCGCTCCGGAGGCCCCACGCGGCTGTCGGGGCGGTGCGCGCCGCCCCGACAGCCGCGGAGGGCCCCCGCAGCGTGCATGGCGGCTTCGGGCCTGCCCGTAGGGTCGGAGCATGACCGAGGACGAGGCCGCCGAGCTCCAGTCGCTGCGGGCCAGCATCGACAACATCGACGCGGCGCTCGTGCACCTGCTCGCCGAGCGCTTCAAGTGCACGCAGCGGGTCGGGCACCTGAAGGCGACGGCGGGGCTGCCGCCCGCGGATCCGGCGAGGGAGCGCGAGCAGATCGACCGCCTCCGCGCCCTCGCGGAGGAGTCCCACCTGGACCCGGCGTTCGCGGAGGCGTTCCTCGCGTTCATCGTCGCCGAGGTGATCCATCACCACGAGCGCATCGCGGAGGACGCCGCCCGGCGCTGACGCCCTTGCGGGTCGCGTCCTCATCGGTATTATTCCAGGTGGAATAATCGACGTGGAGGATGTGTGGCGCTCTCGACGCTCGCGGTCGCCGCGCTCGGGTTGCTGACCGAGCGGGCGATGCATCCCTACGAGATGTTCCAGCTGCTCATCGCGCGGGGCGACGACCAACGGGTCAAGGTGCGGCCGGGCACGCTCTACCACACGGTCGATCGCCTCCGAGAGCGGGGGCTCGTCCGCGCGACCGGCACGGAGCGGGCCGGCAACCGCCCCGAGCGCACGACCTACGAGATCACCCAGGACGGCCGGGCCGAGCTGCAGCAGTGGGTGCGCAGCGCCGTCGCGGTGCCCCAGAACGAGTACCCGACGTTCCGCGTCGCGATCGCCGAGATGCACAACCTGCCGGCAGCGGAGGCGATCGCCCTCGTCGAGCGACGGATCGTGCAGCTCCGCGGCGACGAGGCGGCGATGACGGAGGCCCTCGAGCGCACCGCCGCCCGCTCCGTCGCCGAGCGCTTCGTCATCGACCTCGACTACGAGCGCGCGACGCTCGCGGCCGAGCGCAGCTGGCTCGAGGACCTGATCCGCCGCATCCGCGAGCGCGACATCGACTGGCCGGACCCCGCCGGGCCGGCTTCCAACACGGAAGGAACCCCTGCGTCGTGAACGACACCGACGTGAAGCCGTGGCCGGCCCTGTGGTCGCTCATCATCGGCTTCTTCATGATCCTGATCGACAGCACCATCGTGTCGGTCGCCAACCCCGCGATCCTCCGCGGCCTCCACACGGACATCGACTCCGTCATCTGGGCGACGAGCGCCTACCTGCTCGCCTTCGCCGTCCCCCTTCTGATCACCGGGCGGCTCGGCGACCGCTTCGGTCCGAAGCGGCTCTACCTCGCGGGGCTCGTGATCTTCACGCTCGCGTCGTTCTGGTGCGGGTTCGCCGGGTCGATCGGCGCGCTGATCGCGGCGCGCGCGGTGCAGGGCTTCGGCGGCTCGCTCATCTCGCCGCAGAGCATGGCGGTCATCACGCGCATCGTCCCGCCCGAGAAGCGCGGCGCGGCGCTCGGGCTCTGGGGCGCGACGGCCGGTGTGGCCACCCTGGTCGGGCCGATCGCCGGCGGCCTGCTCGTCGACGGGCTCGGCTGGGAGTGGATCTTCTTCGTGAACGTCCCGATCGGCGTGATCGGATTCGTCCTCGCGCTGCGGTTCGTCCCGAACCTGCCGACGCACCCGCATCGGTTCGACCTGCTCGGCGTCCTGCTCTCCGCGGTCGGGCTGTTCCTGCTCGTGTTCGGGCTGCAGGAGGGAGAGACCTACGACTGGGGGGTCATCGCCGGTCCGATCTCCGTCTGGGGCCTGATCGTGACGGGAGCCGTCGTGCTGGTGGCCTTCGTCGTGCAGCAGCGCTTCACGCGGCAGGAGCCGCTCGTGCCGCTCGAGCTCTTCCGGGACCGCAACTTCTCCCTGGCGAACATCGCGATCAGCGCGCTCGGCTTCACCGTGACGACCTTCTCGCTGCCGCTCGTGTTCTTCTTCCAGGTGGTCCGCGGCATGACACCGACGCAGTCCGCGCTGATGCTGGCCCCGATGGCCGTCGTCAACATCGGGCTCGCCCCGGTCGTCGGGCGGCTGGTCGATCGCGTCCACCCGCGCCTGCTCGCCGTGTCGGGGCTCGTGCTCTTCAGCGTGGCGACGTTCCTGTACGCCGCGCTGCTCGACCCGGCGGTGCCGTGGGGCGTCCTCCTCCTGCCCTCCGTCGTGCTCGGGCTCGCGAACGCGCTCACCTGGTCGCCCGTCTCGAGCACCGCCACCCGCGGCCTGCCGCAGCGGCAGGCCGGCGCGGGTTCGGGCATCTACAACACGACCCGTCAGATCGGCGGCGTCATCGGCAGCGCCGCCATCGCGGTCCTCATCCAGGCGCGGCTGGCGGCGGATCTGCCAGGAGGAGAGACCGGCACCGGAGGGCTGTCCTTCGCCGGTCGCCTGCCCTCCGCGCTCCAGGCGGGCTTCACGCACGCGATGGCGCAGTCGCTGCTCCTGCCGGCGATCGTCGTCCTCGTGGGTGCGGTCGCGGTCGCGTTCTTCGTCCGACCCCGGGCAGCCGCCTGGTCGGCGCCGCAGCACCAGGCTCCGGCGGCGCCGACCGGCGTCACCTCGGGCGCCTGAGGTCCCGCCCCGGAGGTGGGAGGCCCCGACGTCCTCCCACCTCCGGAACCCGGCGGATCAGGCGCCGACGCGCGGCCCCAGCGCCGCGGGCAGCGTGCCCTCGTAGGTCTCCCGCAGCTCGGCGATCGGGATCTCGAACTCGTCCTGCACCTCGAGCACGCCGCTCTCCGCGTCGGTGACGCCGATCCGCAGCGCCGGGACGCGACGGCCGGCGCACAGCCCGACGAACTTCACGTCCTCCTCCCGCGGCACGGCGACGAGCACGCGGGCCGTGGACTCGCTGAAGAGCGCGGTCGCGGTGTCCACGCCGTCGCGCTCCTCCACGTCGCCGAGCCAGACCCTGGCGCCCACGCCGAAGCGGAGCACCCCCTCCGCGAGCGTCTGGGCGAGGCCGCCCTCGCCGAGGTCGTGCGCGGCGGAGACGAGCCCCTCCTCGGCTGCGGCGGCGAGCAGCCCGGCGAGGTCGCGCTCGGCCTCGAGCCGCGGGGCAGGGGGCCGGCCGCCCAGGTGCTCGTGCACGACACCGGCCCACGCCGAGCCGTCGAGCTCGAGTGCGGTGACGCCGAGCAGGTACAGGTTCAGGCCGTCGTCCTGCCACCCGGAGGGGATGCGTGCCGCGACGTCGTCGATCGTGCCCAGCACGCCGACGACCGGCGTCGGATGGATCGCGGTCGAGCCGGTCTGGTTGTAGAGCGACACGTTGCCGCCGGTCACGGGCACCTCGAGCGCGAGGCACGCGTCGGCCAGCCCGTCGACCGCCTCCGCGAGCTGCCACATCACCTCGGGGTTCGTCGGTGCGCCGAAGTTGAGGCAGTCGGTCACCGCGAGCGGCGTCGCCCCGGTGACGGCGACGTTGCGGTACGCCTCCGCGAGCGCGAGCTGCGCCCCGACCCGCGGGTCGAGCAGCGCGTACCGGCCGTTCGCGTCGGTGGCGATCGCCACCCCGCGGCCCGTCGTCTCGTCGACGCGGATCATGCCGCCGTCGTCGGGGAAGGACAGCGCGGTGTTGCCGAGCACGTAGCGGTCGTACTGGTCGGTGATCCAGCCGGGCGAGGCGAGGGAGGGGGAGGCGAGGACGGCGAGCAGCTGCTCGCGCAGCTCCGGGCCGTCGTTCGAACGGGCCAGCGCCGCCGCCGTATCGGCCTGCAGCGCGTCGATCCAGGCCGGGCGCTCGACGGGCCGGTCGTACACGGGGCCGTCGACGGCGACCGTCGTGGGGTCGACGTCGACGATGGTCTCGCCGCGCCAGGTGATCTCCAGGCGCCCGGTGTCGGTGACCTCGCCGAGCACGCTCGTCTCGACGTCCCACTTGCCGGTGACGGCGAGGAAGCCCTCCAGCTGCTCGGGGCGGACGATCGCCATCATCCGCTCCTGGCTCTCCGACATGAGGATCTCCTCCGCCGTGAGCGTGGGGTCGCGCAGCAGCACCGCGTCGAGGTCGACGCGCATGCCGCCGTCGCCGTTCGCGGCCAGCTCGCTCGTCGCGCAGCTGATGCCCGCGGCGCCGAGGTCCTGGATGGCCTCCACGAGACCGCCGTGGAAGAGCTCGAGGCAGCACTCGATGAGCACCTTCTCTGCGAACGGGTCGCCGACCTGCACGGCCGGTCGCTTCGTCGGGCCGCCGGCGGAGAAGGTGTCGGAGGCGAGGATGGAGGCGCCGCCGATCCCGTCGCCTCCGGTCCGCGCGCCGAACAGCACGACCTTGTTCCCGGCGCCCGTCGCGTTCGCGAGCCGCAGGTCCTCGTGCTTCAGCACCCCGACCGCGAGCGCGTTCACGAGCGGGTTGCCCTGGTACACCGGGTCGAACACCGTCTCGCCGCCGATGTTCGGCAGGCCCAGGCAGTTGCCGTAGTGGGCGATGCCCGCCACGACCCCGTGGACGACGCGCAGCGTGTCCGCCTCCGCGAGGTCCCCGAAGCGCAGCTGGTCCATCACCGCGACCGGGCGCGCGCCCATCGCGATGATGTCGCGCACGATGCCGCCGACCCCGGTCGCCGCGCCCTGGAAGGGCTCGATGTAGGAGGGGTGGTTGTGGCTCTCGACCTTGAACGTCACCGCCCAGCCGCCGCCGATGTCGACGACGCCGGCGTTCTGGCCCATGCCGACCATGAGGTGCTCGCGCATCTTCGGCGTCACCTTGTCGCCGAAGATGCGGAGGTACTTCTTGCTCGACTTGTACGAGCAGTGCTCGCTCCACATGACCGAGTACATGGCGAGCTCCCCCGACGTGGGGCGCCGGCCGAGCAGCTCCCGGATGCGCGCGTACTCGTCGTCGGTGAGCCCGAGCGCCGCATACGGCTGCTCCCGATCGGGCGTCGCCGCCGCCCGCTCGATCGAATCGACGTGTCCCGCGGGCGCCTCGCTCGTCACGTCCACCGAGCCTACGGGGCCCCGCAGCCCTCCTGTGCGGCCTCCGCCTCGCGCGGCACCCCCGCCGCGCCCCGCGGTGCCTCCACCGGCCCGCGGGAGGTCCGCCCATCCCGGAGGGGTAAGAAGGACCGCGTGACGTCGAGCGACGCCGCAAGGGAGGGACGACGATGTCCTTGAGCGCCGAGCAGCGGCACCGCACCGCGGAGGAGCTGCGCGCGAATCTGCAGCTGGCGGGCGTCACCGAGTCCCACCTGCGCGCCGACACCGACCTCGACGCGCACGAGTTCCGGGAGGCGATGCACGTCTCACCGCGGTCGCGGCCGGAGGACGTCTGGCTCCTCCGCGACCGGCTGGTGGTGCTGGTGCGCGCTGCGGGACGGCAGCCCGTGCCGTTCACGGTCCTGACCGACGAGGCGCGCGCGGCCGCGTCGCCCTGGTTCCCGCTGCCCTGATCCACCGCTCGAGGACTGCTCCACCGGCTCGAGCGGGTGGAGCAGTCGCGCGGGGGTGGACTTCGCGGGAGCGCGGGTCAGGCGGCGAGCACGGACTCCAGCGCGGAGCGGAAGACGCGGAGGCCGTCGACCCCCGAGCGCATCGCCTGGGCCGTGTCCGGGCCGAAGCCCGGCTCGACCGCGTGCTCCGGGTGCGGCATCAGGCCGACGACGTTGCCGCGCTCGTTCGCGATGCCGGCGATGTCGCCGACCGAGCCGTTCGGGTTGACGCCTACGTAGCGGAACACCACCCGACCCTCGCCCTCCAGGCGCTCGACGGTCTGCGCGTCCGCGACGAAACCGCCCTCCCCGTTCTTCAGGGGGACCACGATCTCCTCGCCCGCGGTGAAGGCGCCGGTCCACGCCGTGCCGGTGTGCTCGACGCGGAGGCGCTGATCCCGGCACACGAACGCGCCGTGATCGTTCCGCACCAGGCCGCCCGGCAGCAGGTGCGCCTCGGTGAGCATCTGGAAGCCGTTGCAGATCCCGAGGACCGGCAGACCCGCCTCCGCCGCCTGGACGACCTCCGTCATGATCGGCGAGAGGGCGGCGATCGCACCGCAGCGGAGGTAGTCGCCGTAGCTGAAGCCGCCGGGCAGCACCACGGCGTCGACGTCCTGCAGGTCGTGGTCGCCGTGCCAGAGCCGCACCGGCTCCGCACCGGCCAGCCGCACCGCACGGCGCGCGTCGCCGTCGTCGAGCGAACCGGGGAAGGTGACGACCCCGACCCTGGTCACGCGGGCACCTCCGCGTCCTGCTGCTCGTAGACGGCCACGACGTCCTCGATGACGAGGTTGGCGAGGAGGTGCTCCGCGACGTCGCGGGCGTCCGCGAGCGCGGCCTCGGTCACCGGCCCGTCGACGTGCAGCTCGAAGCGCTTGCCGACGCGCACGCCGGTGAACCCGGTCCTGCCGAGCCGCTGCAGCGCTCCAGCGACCGCCTTCCCCTGGGGGTCCAGCAGTTCGGCTTTGGGCATGACCTCGACGACGATCACCGGCACGCCGCGAGCCTACCGATCGCCTCGGGCGGCCGTGGCGCGGACCGCGTTGCGCCACGGGTCGGCGAAGACGAGCTCCCGGCCGTCGTCCTGCACGGCGATCCCCGCCGTGCGGAGCCGATCGCCGAGGGCGCCGAGCGCATCGGCGTCGGGCAGGCGCATCGCGACCTGGCCCAGGCCGAGCGCGGGCGTCCGGGGGCCCGCGCCGAGGCTCTGCCAGGTGTTCATGCCCACGTGGTGGTGGTACCCGCCCGCCGACACGAACAGCGCCTGCTCGCCGAAGCGGGCCGTCACCGCGAAGCCCACGACGTCGACGTAGAACCGCTTCGCGGTGGCGATGTCGCCCACCTTCAGGTGCACATGGCCCACCTCGGCCGTGCCGGCGGGCGGCGCCTCCTGCTGCAGGTGCTCCCGGAGGAACGCGTTCGGGTCCAGGGGCAGCGTCGCCATCCGCACCGCCCCGCCGTCCCACCGCCACTCGGCGCGGGGCCGGTCCCAGTAGAGCTCGACGCCGTTCCCCTCCGGGTCGTCGAAGTAGAACGCCTGCGAGACGAGGTGGTCGCTCGATCCGGTGAAGGACGCGGGGTACGCGGTCGCGACGGAGGCGACCGCCGCGGCGAGGGCGGACCGCGAGTCGAACAGCACGGCGGTGTGGAACAGGCCCGCTGCGGAGCGCGGTGCATGTCGCAGCGCGGCCGCGTGCCGGAGCACGAGCGACGGCACGCCGCCGCGTCCGACGACCACCTCGCCGGGTCCGGTCGCGATGACCTCGAGCCCGATCCCGTCGACGTAGTAGCGCGTCATCGCGTCGAGGTCCGCGACGTCGAGCGTCACCGCGCCCATCGCGGTCGCGGCCGCGAGCCCATCCGTCATCCCAGAAGTATGACGCATCAACAACCTCCTTCGTCGTTCAGGAGAAACGGCCGCGATCGGCGCGAATCTCCTGAACGACGAAGGGGCGTCAGGGGGAGGTGATGCGGTCGACGAGCTCGCGGTAGCGGTCGGCGGTGCGCTGCACGATCTCGTCCGGCAGGTCGGGCGGCTCGCCGTGCCCGTCCCAGTGGGCGGAGAGCCAGTCGCGGATGATCTGCTTGTCGAAGCTGACGCCCCGGCGGCCCTCCGCGTACGCGGCCGCGTCCCAGTACCGGCTCGAATCCGGCGTCAGGACCTCGTCGGCGAGCGTGAGCCGGCCAGACTCGTCGTCGCCGAACTCGAACTTCGTGTCCGCGAGGAGGACGCCCTTCGCGTCCGCGACGGCGCTCGCCCTGCGGAAGATGTCGAGCGACGTCTCCCGGAGCGCTGCGGCCGTGCCCGCCCCGACGAGCTCCACCACCCGCTCGAACGGGATGTTCTCGTCGTGCGCACCGAGCTCGGCCTTGTACGCGGGCGTGAAGATCGGCTCGGGCAGCCGGTCGCCGTCCTCGAGCCCCGCCGGCAGCGGCACCCCGCTGATGGCGCCGACCCGCCGGTACTCGGCGTAGCCGCTGCCCGTGACGACCTGGCGCACGACGCATTCCACCGGGTGCATGGAGAGCCTGCGGACGAGCATCGCCCGCTCCGCGACCTCCGGAGGCACCGCGACCTCGCCGTCGGCCAGGTGGTTCGGCACGTCGGGCAGCTGCTCGAACCACCACCGGGTGAGCCGCGTGAGCAGCGCGGCGCGGCCAGGGACGGGCCGCGAGAGCACCTGGTCGAACGCGCTGACCCGGTCGTCGGCGACGAGCAGCAGCAGGTCCTCCCGCCCATCCGGCGCGTAGAGGTCGCGGACCTTGCCCGCGGTGACGAAGGTGTAGCCCGGCAGCTTCATGCGATCCCCTCGGCGATGTCGGTCCGCAGCTGCGCGCCCGGGAACCCGATCGCCGCGACGCCCCGGTAGGCGGCCGCCCGCGCAGCGGCGACGTCCTCGCCCGTGCCGACGACGCTGAGCACCCGGCCGCCGGAGGCGACGAGCCGGTCCCCATCGAGCGCGGTCGCCGCGTGGTCGACGTGGACGCCGGGCAGTGACTCCGCCTCGTCGAGCCCCGTGAGGACCGCGCCGGTGGTCGGCTCGTCCGGGTAGCCGGCGCTCGCCAGCACCACGCCGACCGCGGCGTCCGGCAGGAACGCCGGTGCCGGCACGTCGCCGAGCGCCCCGATCGCCGCTCCGCGCAGGAGGGGGGAGAGGGGCGAGGCGAGGCGGGGGAGCACGATCTGCGTCTCGGGGTCCCCGAACCGCGCGTTGAACTCGATGACCTTGACGCTCGTGCCGTCCACCACGAGCCCGCAGTAGAGCAGGCCCTGGAACGGGGTGCCCTCCGCGGCGAGCCGAGCGATCACCGGCTCCGCGACGGTGGCCCGCACCTGCTCGACGAAGGCCGCCTCGGATCCGAACGCCGCCTGCAGCCACGGGAGGGGGGAGTAGGCGCCCATGCCGCCGGTGTTCGGCCCCACGTCGCCGTCCTGCAGGCGCTTGAAGTCCTGCGCCGGGCTGAGCGGCAGCGCGACGGTGCCGTCGCTGATGAAGAAGAGCGAGACCTCGCGCCCCCGGAGGAACTCCTCGAGCAGCACCGGTCCGGTCTCGAGCCACCGGAGCGCGTGCGCGCGGGCGGCGGCCCGGTCCTCGGTGACGAGCACGCCCTTGCCCGCGGCGAGCCCGTCGGCCTTGACCACGTAGGGGGACCCGGTGGCGTCGAGGGCCGCGTCGAGCGCGCCGGCGGTGAGCACGTCGACCGCGCGCCCGGTCGGGACGCCGGCCGCCGCCATCACGCGCTTGGCGAAGGCCTTGCTGCCCTCGAGCGCGGCGGCCGCGCGGTCGGGCCCGAACACCGGGATGCCGCGTTCCCGCAGCGCGTCCGCGACGCCCGCGACGAGCGGAGCCTCCGGGCCGATCACGACGAGCTCGGCGCCGATGCGCTCGGCGAGCGCGACGACCGAGGCGGGCTCGGTCGCGGCGACCGGCTCGAGCCGGGCGATCGCGGCGATGCCCGCGTTGCCGGGGGCGACGACGAGGTCGTGCCCGTCCTCCTCGGACGCGAGGGCGCGAGCGATCGCGTGTTCCCTCGCACCGGAGCCGATGATCAGGATCCGCACGGCGCCGAATCTACCCGTGAGGCCGCGTACCGTTCTCGTCTGTGGCGCGAGCACGGATCCAGGACGGCGAGGGCGACCAGGCGGTCACCGCCGCGGTCGCGGGGGACGCGGACCGCTCGGTGACCGCGACGGCGGTCCGGTACCTGCTGCAGGTGTTCGCGGAGCGGTACCCCGGCGGTGCGGTGGAGGTGCGGGTGCCGCCGTACGGCGCCGTCCAGTGCATCGAGGGGCTGCAGCACACCAGGGGCACGCCGCCGAACGTCGTCGAGATGGCGCCCGCCGTCTGGCTCCAGGTCGCTACCGGACGCCGCGGGTGGTCGGACGCGGTCGCCGCGGGCGCCGTGCAGGCGTCCGGATCCCGCGCCGACCTGTCCGGTCGGCTGCCCGTCTGGCGTTCGAGGGTGGCCCGATGAGCGAGCCGCAGCGTCGTCAGGTCCGGGTGCGCCGCAGCCCGAAGATCGGCGTCTTCCTCCTGCTTGGCGCCGCGCTCGGCGCCATCGCCGCGATCGTCGCGGTGAACGCGACGCCGGCGGACGCGACGATGCCGAAGGCACAGGCGATCGGGTTCCTGATCCTGATCCTGGCCCCGCTCGGTGCGCTCCTCGGCGGCGTCGTGGCCCTGGTGCTCGACCGCGTGTCCGAACGTCGCGCCCGAGTGGTCGACGCCGAGCGGACGGGTTCGGAGCGGCCGCAGGAGGCGCAGGAGCCCGCGCCCGAACCGGACGCCGTCCACCAGCCCACGGAGGACCGCTCCTCCTGAGCGCCGCTCAGCCCGCCCGGAGGAACTCGAGCGCGCGGGTGCGGAACGTGCCCGCCGTCGGGGCGTTGAAGTGGTTCCTGCCCGGGATCGCGAAGAACTCGCCCTGCGGCGCGGCGGCCGCGAGCCGCTCGGAGGCCGGGAGGATCGGGTCCAGGGCGCCGGTCGCGAACAGCACGGGCTGCTGCGGCGGGTTCGCCGGGTCGGGCTGCTCGCCCCCGCGCATCCCCGCCACGAGCGCCACGAGCGCGGTCAGGTCGTTGCCGGGGATCCCCTCCGCCATCGTCAGGTAGGCCCGCGTCAATCGGTCCCGCACCGGCTCGCCGTGCTCCACGTACGCCGTCGCCTCGTCGACCCGGAAGCGGGTCAACGGGTCACCGTCGGGGATGCCGCCGAGCACCGCGCGCGTGATCGTGCGCTCGCCGCCGAGCGCCGCGTGCCAGCCGACGCGGGCGCCGAGCGAGTAGCCGACGTACGCCGCCTCGTCGACCAGGTAGGTGTCGAGCACCGTCTGCACGTCCTGCACCAGCAGGTCCATCGAGTACGCGGCCGCGTCGTGCGGCTTCCCGCTGTCGCCGTGCCCGCGCTGGTCCAGGGCGAGCACCCGGTACCCGGCCCGGTTCAGCTCGCGCACCCACCCCGTCGCGATCCAGTTCGCGTACGCCGACGACGCGAACCCGTGCACCGCCACCACCACCGGCGCGTCCTCCTCGCCCAGGTCGTACGTCGCGATCGGCACGCCGTCGGGCGCGATCACGCGCTTCGGCCTGGCGGCGGGCGGCAGGAGGCTCACAGCGCCCGATCCTCCCTCACCGCCCGCGCTCACGCGTGGGTGTCGGCCTCGTGCTCGGTGTGCGCGGGCGGCTCGAGCTGGAACGTCGAGTGCGTGACGGAGACCGGGAAGTGCGCCGCCACGCAGTGCTGCAGCGCGTCGAGCACCGCGGGTGCCGAGCCGTCGCGGAAGCACCCGGAGTCGACGACCACGTGGGCGGACAGCACCGGCAGGGAGGAGGAGACGCGCGTGACGTGCAGGTCGTGGACGGCGAGCACGTGCTGCTGCTCGAGGAGGTGGGTGCGCAGCTCGTCGAGGTCGAGGCCCCTCGGCACGGACTCGAGCAGGACGTCCACGGCGTCCCTGAGCAGCAGCAGCGTGCGGGGCACGATGAGCGCGCCGATGACGAGCGCGGCGACGCCGTCGGCTCGGGTCCAGCCCGTCAGGGCGATCACGACGCCCGCGACGAGCACGCCGATCGAGCCGAGCGCGTCGTTCAGGACCTCGAGCCGCGCCGCGCGACTGTTCAGGTCGGCGGCGCCCGCGTGGCGGAGCACCAGGAAGGAGGCCGCGTTGCCCGCCAGTCCGATGACGCCGAAGACGAGCAGCGCCGGACCGGGGACCTCCGCCGGTGCGACGAAGCGCTGCACGGCCTCGACGGCCACGAACAGCCCGACGCCGAGCAGGACGGCGGCCTGCGCGGCCGCGCCGAGCACCTCCGCCCTGGCCCAGCCGTAGGTGCGCCGCGGTGTCGCGGCGCGTCCCGCGAGCCGGGCCGCCGTGAGGGCGAGCCCCAGGCCGAGCACGTCGGTCAGCACGTGCGCGGCGTCGACGAGCAGCGCGAGGCTGCCGGTGAGGGTCGCGCCGACGACCTCCGCCACGAGCACGGCGGTCGTGATCCCGAGCACGACCGCGAGCGCCCGGACGCCGGCTCCGGCGCCGTGCGCGTGCTCGTGATCGTGCATCGCCCAAGTCTGCGGCAGCAGGACGGCGATCGGCACCGGTTCAGGAGGCGCGCCCTGCGCGCACGGAAAGACGCCGGGCAGCGTTGCGGGGGAATCGCTGCCCGGCGTCATCATCCGGGAGACCTCGGCGCGGACCCATGCGGGGGAAGTCGGGTCCTGCCGGCCCGCGCGCCCCGGGGGATGGGCGCTCGGACCTGTCGGTCATCGGGTAGTGCGACGGTGGGTACCGCCGCATAGACCATAACACCGGTCGGGGACAGAACGACCTGTCTGTCCCCGTGTTTCCCTCCCCAGAACGGGTGACGGCGCGTCAGGAGAGCTGGTTGGCCTCCACCCAGCGCAGGTACTCGTCGTCGACGGTGCCGGTCACGTACTCGCCCGTGAAGCAGCTCATCTCGAGCTCGGTGAGCCCCGAGCCCTCGAGGATCGCGTCCCGCATGTCGTCGACCTCCGGGTAGATGAGGTGGTCGGCGCCGAGCTCGCGGGCGATCTCCGGGATCCTCCTGCCCGAGGCGATGAGCTCGCGCCGGGTGGGCATGTTGATGCCGTAGACGTGCGGGTAGCGCACCGGAGGGGCGGCGGAGGCGAAGGTGACCTTGTTGGCCCCCGCGGCGCGCGCCATGTCGACGATCTCCTTGCTCGTCGTGCCGCGCACGATCGAGTCGTCGACGATCAGGATGTTCTTGCCCTTGAACTCGGTGCCGAGCGCGTTCAGCTTCTGCCGCACGCTCTTCTTGCGCACGGCCTGTCCGGGCATGATGAACGTCCGGCCGACGTACCGGTTCTTGTAGAACCCCTCCCGGTAGGTGATCCCGAGGCGCTGCGCGAGCTGCATGGCGGAGGGCCTGGCCGAGTCGGGGATCGGCATCACTACGTCGATGTCGCCCATGGGCGTGTACTGCGCGACGGTGTCCGCGAGCCGGTCGCCCAGGCGGAGGCGTGCGTCGTAGACGGAGATGCCGGACATCGTCGAGTCAGGGCGGGCGAGGTACACGTACTCGAACGAGCACGGCACCAGCCGGGGGTGCTCGGCGCACTGCTGCAGGTGCAGCTCGCCGTCGGGCGTGATGAACGCCGCCTCGCCCGGTGCGATGTCGCGCACGATCTCGTACCCGTTGCTCTCGAGCACGAGGGACTCGGAGGAGACCATCCACTCGTCCCGCTGGACCCCCGGCAGGTGGTCCGCACTCCTCCTGCCGAGCGTCAGGGGCCGGATGCCGAACGGGTCGCGGAAGGCGAGCAGGCCGCGGCCGGCGATCAGGGCGATCGCGGCGTAGGAGCCCTCCACCCGCTCGTGCACGCGGCGCACGGCCGTGAAGACCTGCTCGGGGTCGAGCTCGAGGCCCGACAGCTGCGACTGCAGCTCGTTCGCGAGCACGTTCACGAGCAGCTCGGTGTCCGAGTCGCTGTTGAGGTGGCGCCGGTCGACGTGGAACAGGTCCTGCTGCAGCTCCCGCACGTTCGTGAGGTTGCCGTTGTGCACGAGGAGGATCCCGTAGGGGGCGTTCACGTAGAAGGGCTGCGCCTCCTGCTCGCTCGCCGCGGAACCGCGGGTCGCGTAGCGGACGTGCCCGAGCCCGGTGCTGCCGAGGAGGGTGCGCATGTCGCGGGTGCGGTAGGCCTCCCGGACCTGGCCCTTCACCTTGACCATGTGGAAGGAGCCGCCCTCATCGGTCGCGATGCCAGTCGAATCCTGACCGCGGTGCTGCAGCAGCAGCAGCGCGTCGTAGATGAGCTGGTTGACCGGCTGGGCGGCGGAGACGCCGACGATGCCGCACATTCGGGTAGAGATCCCCCTGGCCTAGGCTCGAGTGGTGCAGCCGCCATCCTCCCACCCGGCGGTCGGGCCTCGTGCCGAGACCCACCTCGACCGGTACGCCGCCGCCGGGGTGGACACCCGCGCGGGCGACACCGCCGTCGAGCTGATGAAGCGCTCCGTCGCCGCGACGCACGGTCCGCAGGTGCTCGGCGGGGTCGGCGGGTTCGCCGGCCTCTGGGACGCGTCCGCGCTGCTGCGGTACACGAAACCCGTGCTCGCCACCTCCACCGACGGCGTGGGGACGAAGATCGCGATCGCCCAGGCGCTCGACAAGCACGACACCATCGGGCAGGACCTCGTGGGCATGGTGGTCGACGACATCGTCGTCGTCGGGGCCGCGCCGCTCTTCATGACCGACTACATCGCCTGCGGGCGGGTGGTCCCGGAGCGCATCGCGGCGATCGTCGACGGCATCGCGCGCGCGTGCGCCGCGACGAGGACGGCGCTGGTCGGCGGGGAGACCGCGGAGCACCCCGATCTGATCGCGCCGGACGACTACGACGTCGCGGGCGCGGCCGTGGGCGTCGTCGAGGCGGACCGCCTGCTCGGCGCAGGCCGGGTCCGGGCGGGCGACGCGGTGCTCGCGCTCGCGTCCTCCGGGCTGCACAGCAACGGCTACTCGCTCGTCCGCCGCATCGTGCGGGAGGCGGGGCTCCGCTACGACACCCGGATCGAGGACTACGGCACCTCGCTCGGAGAGGCGCTGCTCGAGCCGACGAGGCTGTACACGGCGGATCTGCTCGACGTGCTCGACGGGCCGCAGGGCGGTGCGGTCCACGCGCTCGGTCACGTGACGGGCGGCGGGCTCGCCGCGAACCTCGCCCGCGTGCTGCCGCAGGGCGTCCGCGTGGACCTCGACCGATCGACGTGGACGCCGCCTCCGGTGTTCTCCGTGCTCGCCGACCTGGGCGGGTTCCCGCTCGGGGACGTGGAGGGCGCCTGGAACCTCGGTATCGGCATGTTCGCCGTCGTCGCGCCGGAGGCCGCCGCCGCGGTCGCCGCGGGCCTGACCGCGGCGGGCGTCCGCACCTGGCAGGTGGGCGAGGTGGGGACCGGCGAGGCCGACGACTCCTACGTGCACGGCGCGAAGGGCGTCGAGGGCGGCGCGGTGCGCCTCGTCGGCGCCTACGCCGCCTGAGTCCAGCACCTCAGCAGGCTGCACTCGCTTCGGCAGGCCATGAGGGCGGCGAGGAGCCTGCCCGAGTGCGATCGGCCTGCCGACGTGCTCTCAACGCACTGGAGCGAGCCGTTCCCGCTGGTCGACGCGCGAACTCGAGGCCGGCCCGCGATCAGCGGTGCGAGTCCTCTTCGGCGAAGTCGTCCTCGGACCAGCCCGAGTGGGCTTCGGAGGAATGTCCGGACAACTCGCGCTCGAGGTCGTTGTAGTTCGTGTCCGGGCTGAAGTACTTCAGCTCCCGGGCGACCTTCGTGTGCTTCGCCTTCTGACGGCCGCGCCCCATGCGTGACCCCCTCACATTGACGTCGCCGCGTCGGGTGAGCTGGCGGCGGAATTGCGAAAACTGGCCATCATCGTAACACGCACCCTTACGGCAGGATGGTGACGGCGCTCGCGCCGGGGGAGGGGGACGACCGTGGTCGCGGTACCCGCTGGGGTCGACGTGGTGGTGATCGGTGGAGGCCAGGCCGGCCTGTCCGTCTCGTACTACCTGCAGCGGCTCGGCGTGCGCAGCGGCGTGGACCAGGTCGTGCTCGACCGCGGGCCCGGCCCTGGCGGCGCCTGGCAGCACCGGTGGGAGGCGCTCCGCCTCGGATCCGCCCATCGGGTGCACGACCTGCCGGGCATGCGGCGCGCGGGCATCACCTTCGAGACCGCCGACCGGAGCCGCCCGGCCCGGGACGTCGTCGCCGAGTACTACGGGCACTACGAGCGGTTCTTCGGTCTGGACGTGCGTCGACCGGTCGCGGTCGCGGCCGTCTACGACCGGGGCGCCGAGCTGGTCGTGCGCACCACCGCGGGTGAGATCGCGACGCGCGTCGTGGTGAACGCGACCGGCACCTGGGGCGCGCCGTTCGTGCCGTACTACCGCGGCATCCGCGACTTCACCGGGCGGCAGGTGCACACCTCCACGTACCGGGACGCGAGCGATTTCGCCGGCCTCCGCGTGCTCGTGGTCGGCGGCGGCACGTCCGCGATCGGCTTCCTCCTCGAGCTCGAGGGCGTCGCCGCCAAGACCTTCTGGGCGACGCGGCGCCCGATCGACTACCTCGACCAGGGCACGCTCGACCTCGAGGCCGCGGTGAACGCGGTCGAGCAGCAGGACGCGGCCGCGCGCACCGGCCGCGCGCTGCCCTCCATCGTGTCCGGCACGGGCGTGCAGAAGACGCGCCGCATCGCGGCGGCGATCGAGCGCGGGGTGCTGGCGCCCCGGCCGATGTTCGACCACCTCGAGCGGGAGGCGGTCGTCTGGCCGGACGGCTCGAGGGAGCGCATCGACGCGATCGTCTGGGCGACCGGGTTCCGCCCCGACATCCGGCATCTCAGCCCCCTCCGCCTCCACGAGAAGACGGGCGGCGTGCAGGTCACGAGCGGTGCGGCGGAGCGCGACCCGCGCATCTTCTTCGCCGGGTACGGCCCGACGGCGAGCACGATCGGCGCGAACCGCGCCGGGCGGACGCTCGCCCGGCAGGTCTTCGCCGCGCTCGGCGAGACGACGATGCCGGTCGAGGCGACCCCCGACTCCGCGCCGACCGTGCTCGAGGTGCCCCGCGAGCCGGACCCGCAGGACCACGTCGCGCAGCTGATGGCCCGCTTCTTCACCGACGCCTGACCTTCGCGGATCCGGTGTCCTCCCGCGGATCCGGAGATCCTCGGCGACACGCCGAGCGCACGCCCCCTCCCGACGGCGTGTCGCGGACTTCTTCCGGATCCGCGAATCATCGACCGCGGCGCCAGACCTGCTCGATCACGTCGCCGACGTAGGCCGTGTCGCGCACGGCGGCGTTGTGCGTGAACCGGAGGGGCGGCGTGCCCAGGTATGCGATGACGGCGTCGCGCTCACGGTCGCGCACGACGGCCTGCCCGGAGTGGTGCTTGACGCCGTCGGACTCGACCGGGAGCCATTCGTCGACGAGACCGTCCGTCCGGTACAGCTGCGTGATCCACGCCTGGCTCCGCCACGGCATGCGCCGGTCCAGGGTCTCGAGGCGGAGGAACGTCTCACCGACGGACTCGGCGAGTGCGTCGCTGCGGTCGACCGCGGCGACCGCGCTCGCCGGCAGCGCCGCGCGGAGGGTCGCGGTCGACGCCGGCGTCATGACGCTCGGACCCCCTGCCGCATTCCGAGCCGAGTCGACCGCCGCGGTGAGCCAGCGGGTCGAGGTGCAGTGGGCCATCTGCCGGATGGCGTCCGCGGGCGACACCCGCCACCCGCGGGTCGGCTCGATCCTGGCCTCCCAGTGCAGTCGCACAGCGGGGTCGTCCCCGGCGTGCACGTGCCGCGAGGCGTCCGTCGAGCGGCGCATCCGGGTGATGTCCGGCGGCAGGCTGACGTGGATGCGCGCCTCCATGCCCTCAGGGATGAAGATGCCGTAGGACTCGGCTGCGGAGACGCAGCCCAGCAGACCGCCGGTCCGGACGGCGAGCACTGCGGTCGCCGGCGCAGCGGGATCCAGGTACCAGCCGATGCGCGGCCGCAGCAGCACGCCGAGGTGCCGGAGCCTCCCGACGTCCGGCCCTGTCAGGCCGGCCGCGACGAACGCGCGGAGCGGGGCCAGCCCGTCGTGCCGGCGCAGCACGTCGTGGGCGATCGCGATGAGGAGGGCGGCGTCTCGGGCCATCGCCGAGGACTCTGGAGCACGCGTCGCGCGCCGGCGCGTGGCTCTCCTGTGGAGGAGCCGCCGATGGCCCGGGAGCTCGCGGATCCGGAAGAAGTCGCCGACACCCCGACGCGAGCCCTTCCGCCGCGGCGTGTCGCGAAGGAACTCCGGATCCGCGAAGGAACTCCGGATCCGCGAACGGCGCGGACGGGAGGGGCGGGCGGGGTCAGCGGGGGGTGAGGTCCTTCTGCTGGTCGAGGGGCTCGGTGTGCAGCTCCTTCGCCGCATCGGCCCCGCCGTGCGCGACACGGCCCTCGGACTCCCGCACGTGCCGCCGCGCCGGCATCCGCGGCCGCACCGGCTCGCCGCGTCGGTCCTGCCCGGGGATGGGGCGGGAGCGGCGGCCGTAGATCAGCTGCGAGGAGTCGAGCAGCCACGGCACGATCGCGAGCGTCACGCCGTGCACGAGCATCAGCTTCTGCCGGATCCGCCTGGCCTTGTGGTTGTGCAGGAGCTGCTCCCACCAGTGGCCGACGACGTAGACCGGGGTGTAGATCGTCACGACCTCGGCGCCGTGGGTCGCGCGGTGCGCCTTCACGTACTTGATCAGCGGCACGCTGATGTCGCGGTACGGGGACGGCACGACCGTGAGCGGCACCGCGATGTTCATCGTCGCCCACTCGTCCTCGAGCCGCTTCGTCGCGGCGTCGTCGATGGAGACGTGGACGGCCTCCAGGGAGTCGTGCTTCGCGGCGATGGCGTAGTCGAGCGCCTTCAGCACGGGCTTCTGCATCCGGCCGACGAGCACGATCGCGTGGTCGCCTTTCGCGCCGAAGGTGGTGTGCGGGTCGACCTCGATCTCCTTCTCGACGTCGCGGTAGTACCGGTTCACGCCGAGCATGAGGAACCACAGGATCGGCATGATCACGAAGACGAGCCACGCGCCGTGCGTGAACTTCGTGATGGTCACGATCACCAGCACCGTCGCCGTCATGGTCGCCCCGACGAGGTTGATGACGAGGCTGCGGATCGTGTTGCTGCGGTCGGGGGCCTTCCTCCGCAGCAGCCCGATCCAGTGCCGCACCATCCCGGTCTGCCCGAGGGTGAACGAGACGAACACGCCGATGATGTAGAGCTGGATGAGGTTGGAGACGCTCGCCCGGTAGATCAGCAGGAGCAGTCCGGCGACGAGCGACAGGACGATCACGCCGTTGCTGAAGATGAGGCGGTCGCCGCGGGTGGACAGCGCCCTCGGCGCGTAGCCGTCGCGGGCGAGCACGCTGCCGAGGAGGGGGAACCCGTTGAAGGCGGTGTTCGCGGCCAGCAGCAGCACGAGCGCGGTCGCCGCCTGCACGAGGTAGAAGAGGGGCGAGGTGGCGCCGAACGTGGCGCCCGCGACCTGCGCCATCAGGCTCGGCTGCGGCGCGCTCGCGCACGCGGTCCAGCCGATGAGCGAGCAGGGCTCCTCCGCGTAGTGCACCCCGGCGATGAGCGCCACGGCGAGCAGGCCGACGAACAGGCAGATGGCGATGAAGCCCATCGCGGTGAGGGTCTTCTGCGCGTTCCTCACCTTCGGGCGGCGGAACGCGGGCACCCCGTTCGCGATCGCCTCGACCCCCGTCAGGGCGGAGCAGCCGCTCGCGAAGGCGCGCAGGACGAGCAGCACCATGCCGACCTGGGTCACCTGGTCCGCGTGCACGGTGTAGCGCGCGCTCTCGGCGACGGGAGGCTGCCCGAGCAGGGTCCTGGCGAGCGCGACGACGACCATGAGCGCGACCGAGGCGATGAACACGTAGGTCGGCAGCGCGAACGCCTTGCTCGACTCCCGCACGCCCCGCAGGTTCACCGCCGCGAGCACCACCACGATCGCGAGCGCCATCTCGACCCGGATCCCGGCGAGCTGCGGCAGGGCGGAGATCACGTTGTCCACACCCGAGGCGACCGACACCGAGACGGTGAGGATGTAGTCGACGAGCAGCGCCGAGGCGACCACGAGCGCGGGGCGCTCCCCGAGGTTCTTCTGCGCGACCTCGTAGTCACCGCCGCCCGACGGGTAGGCCTTGATGAGCTGCCGGTAGGACAGCACCACCACCGTGAGCAGCAGCACCACCACGGCGGCGACCCATGGCGCGAAGGAGAGGAATGCGGTGCCGCCGAGCAGCAGGATGAGCAGCAGCTCCTGCGGTGCGTACGCGACCGACGACAGCGGGTCGGAGGCGAAGATCGGCAGCGCGAGGTGCTTCGGGAGCAGCTGATCCTCGAGCTTGTGCGAGGGCAGTTTCTCGCCCAGGATCAGGCGTTTGACGCCACGACTCTCCCCGTCGGCCGCCGAAGTCACGGGGTGAGAGAGTACTCGCGGGCCCGGGCGTGTCAACACGGGCGCCCGTACCGCCGGAGGTGCCTCCGGGGTCGCTGGGGACCTCGTCCCGCCGCAGCGTTGACCGATCGGTCAGGGATACTGGCTCCGTGCACCTCTTCGCTGCGTTCAGTCTCCGCAACCGCGCGCTGATCGCCCTGGTCACGGTCGTGGCGGCGTTCTTCGGCGTGCTCGCGACGACGGGGCTCAAGCAGGAGCTGATCCCGTCCATCCAGCTGCCCCAGCTCGCCGTGATCTCCACCTACCGGGGCGCCTCGCCGACCATCGTCTCGGAGCGGGTGAGCAAGCCGATCGAGCAGGCCGTGCGCGGCATCCAGGACGTCGACACGACGTCCGCGCGGTCGTCGACGGGCACCTCGACCGTCAGCATCAGCTTCGCGTACGGCACCGACCTGAACTCCGCCGAGCAGAAGGTCAGCGCCGCCATCAACGCGCTGCAGTCCTCCCTCCCCTCCGGCGTCTCGCCGCAGGTCGTCGCCGGGAGCCTCGACGACCTGCCGATCGTCGCCCTGTCCGTCACCGGAGACGCGTCCACGACCGAGCTCGCGACCGCCGTGCAGGACTCGGTGCTCCCGAAGCTCGAGAAGCTCGCCGGGGTCCGCGCGGCGTCACTCTCCGGTGCGCCCGGCACCCGCATCACGATCACGCCGAAGAACGCGCTGAAGGACCACGGGCTGCAGCCGTCGGTCATCTCGCAGACCCTGCAGGCGTCCGGGGCCCTGGTGCCGGGAGGCAGCCTCACGCAGGACGGGCGCACCCGCTCGATCGAGATCGGCACGGAGCTCGGCGGCGCGAGCGACATCGCCGCGCTGCCCCTCGCCGGGGTCACGCAGCAGCAGTGGAACGCGCGGGGCGGTTCGCTCTCCCGCCCGCCGCGCATCGGAGACGTCGCGTCGGTGCAGCAGGAGCACGACCCGGTCACCACGGTCGCGCTCGTGAACGGCAAGCCCGCCCTCACGATCTCGGTGACGAAGCTGCCCGCCGCGAATACCGTCCAGGTCTCGAAGGAGGTGGCGGACGCGCTGCCCGGCCTCCGGGGCGCGCTCGGCCCCGGCGGGACGTTCACGCCGGTGTTCGATCAGGCGCCGTTCATCACCCAGTCGATCGACTCCCTGCTGCAGGAGGGCGGACTCGGGCTGCTGTTCGCCGTCGTCGTGATCCTGCTGTTCCTGCTCAGCGTGCGGGCGACCCTGGTCACCGCGATCAGCATCCCGACCTCGGTGCTGATCACGCTCGTCGGGATGCAGGCGGCGCAGTACTCCCTGAACATCCTCACCCTGGGCGCGATCACGATCGCGATCGGGCGCGTGGTCGACGACTCGATCGTCGTCACGGAGAACATCGCGCGGCACTTCCGGGAGGAGTTCCCCGGGTTCGCGAACAACCGCGAGGACCGGGCGCGGATCGCCCCGGACGCGCGGCGACGCGTCGTCCTCGAGGCGGTGCGGGAGGTCGCCGGCGCGGTCACCGCCTCCACGGCGACCACCGTGGCCGTGTTCCTGCCGATCGCGTTCGTCGGGAGCACCGCGGGCGAGCTGTTCCGGCCGTTCGCGCTCACCGTCACGATCGCGCTCGCGTCCTCGCTGCTGGTGGCGCTGACGATCGTCCCGGTCCTCTCCTACTGGTTCCTCCGGCCGGGACGCAGCAAGCGGGAGTCGGCGAAGCGCCTCCCGCCGCTCCAGCGCGCGTACCGCCCGATCCTCTCGGGCACGCTGCGTCACCCGTGGGTGACCGTGCTCGCGGCGCTCGTCGTGCTCGGGCTCACCGTCCTCCTCCTGCCGCGGCTGCAGACGAACTACCTCGGCTCGACGGGGCAGAACACGCTCACCGTCACGCAGACCGTGGCGGACGGCACGAGCCTCGACGTCCAGACCGCCGATGCGCGCGCGGTGGACCGCACCCTCCGCTCCATCGACGGCGTCCGGGTGGTCAGCGCCACGATCGGCACGAGCGGCAACGCGGCCCGCGACGCGTTCGTCGGCGGCCAGGGCTCCAAGATCACCTACTCCGTGACGACCGACGAGAACCAGGACCAGGACGCGCTGCAGCAGCGGATCCGCACCCGGCTCGGCGGCGCGCAGGGCGAGTACCAGGTGACCTCCGGCCAGGGCTTCGGCGCGTCCAGCGACATCACGGTGGACATCACCGCGGGCAACCCGGACGCCCTGAGCACCGCGGCAGGACGCATCCTCACGAAGGTGCGGAGCCTCTCGTCCGTCTCGCAGGCCACGAGCGACCTGACCGCGACCCAGCAGTACCTCGCCGTCCGCGTGGACGCGGACAAGGCCGCGCAGGCGGGCTACACGGAGGCCTCCCTTGCGCAGTACGTCGCGGCGCAGACCCAGCCGACCGACATCGGCTCGATCACGGTCGGCAACGACAGCATCACCGTCTACCTCCAGGCGCAGGATCCGCCCACCACCCTCGACGCGCTGAAGCGGCTGGACGTGCCGACCCCGACCGGCACGAAGCAGCTGTCGAGCCTCGCGACCGTGTCGCTCAGCACCGAGCCCGCCGCGATCACGAGCACCGACGGCGCCAGGAGCGCGACGGTCACCGCGACGCCGAAGGGCACGAACACGGGCGCCGCGATCGCGCAGGTGCAGCGCGCGATCGACGGCCTGTCGCTGCCGGGCGGGGCCTCGGCGACCCTCGGCGGCGTCGCCTCCGATCAGACGACCGCGTTCCAGCAGCTGTTCCTCGCGCTGCTCGCCGCCATCCTGATCGTCTACACGATCATGGTCGCGACGTTCAGGAGCCTCCGGCAGCCGCTGCTGCTGCTCGTGTCGGTGCCGTTCGCGGCGACCGGCGCGATCCTGCTGCAGCTCGTCTCGGGGATCCCGCTCGGCGTCGCGTCGGTGATCGGCCTGATCATGCTCGTCGGCATCGTCGTGACCAACGCGATCGTCCTCATCGACCTGGTCAGGCAGTACCGGGAGAAGGGCGAGACGGTGCGGAACGCGGTGCTCGACGGCGCGTCCCGCCGGCTGCGCCCGATCCTGATGACCGCGCTCGCCACGATCTTCGCGCTCGTGCCGATGGCCTCCGGGTTGACCGGGCACGGCGGCTTCATCTCGCAGCCGCTCGCGATCGTGGTGATCGGCGGCCTCGTCTCCTCCACGGTGCTGACGCTGATCGTGCTGCCGACCCTGTACTTCCTGGTGGAGGGGCGGCGGGAGCGGCGCGACGAGCGCCGATCCCGGAAGGACGCACCGGCTCCCGCCCGGGACCGCGAACCCCTCCCCGCCGGCCGCTGAGAGCACGTCAGCAGGACTGAGGAGCACGAGCAGGACCCAGGCGGCGATCCTGTCCTGCCGATGCTCGTGGGTCCTGCTGTCGTGCTCGATCGGCGCGGCGGTACCATGGAGGGTCGGCCCGGACCGCTCGTGGTGTCCATCGGCCGAATGTCGCGTCGCACCCGACGCGCTCACCCGGCCCGCCGCCTTCGCGCAGCGCCCTGATCGGACGGATCATCCGCATGCCCGCACGCCCTCGTGACAACCGCACCCCCGACGGCGCGAAGCGCCGCTGGACCCCGGAGGAGCGGGCCGCCCGCGGTCGGTCCTCCGGGTCCCCCCGCGGCGCGAGCGCCGACGGCGGCCGGGCCGCGAAGCGCGCCGAGCGCTTCGGCGAGCAGGGCGAGGAGCGGCGCACCGGCAAGGGCGTCGACTGGTACCCGGGCCCGCGCACGAACCCCAAGCGAGGCGACCAGCGCCCAGGTCGGCGCTTCGGCGACCGCGATGAGCGGCCGCGTCGGGACGATCGGGCGGGGCAGGGACGCTTGGGTGCTCGCGATGAGCGGCCGCGCAGGGACGACCGCGACGCGGGACGGCCGAACCGCCACGCTCGACCCGAGCGCGAGCTCCGGCCGAGCCGCGCGGCGAGCGACCGTCCGTCGCGCCCGGACCGCAGGCCGTCCGACCGCACCGAGCGCCCGCAGCGCCGCGTCGTAGACCGGGCCTCGGGCCGTCCCGTGCGGAACGACCGGAACGACCGGAACGACCGGTTCGACCGGAACGACCGTCGCGCCCCGCGCCAGGACGAGCGGCGCCCGCAGCGCGACGAGCGGCGCGAATCCCGCTTCTTCGGCGGTCAGGATCGGGCGAGCCGGTTCGAGCCCCAGGAGGACGTGGTGCTCGACCGGCTGCAGGGCGAGGTCGTCACCGCCGAGCAGGTCGCAGGGCGCAGCTTCGCCGACCTCGGCCTCGGGGAGCAGATCACGAAGGCGCTCGCCGAGCTCGGCGCGACCGAGCCGTTCCCGATCCAGGCCGCGACGATCCCCGCGGCGCTCGCGGGCCGCAACGTGCTCGGGCGCGGACGCACCGGTTCGGGCAAGACGATCGCGTTCGGCGCCGCGGTGGTCGAGCGGCTGCTGCGCAACTGGGCGGCGGCCGGCCGCACGGGATCGGGGCGCCGCACCGGCCGGCCCCCGCGTGCGCTGATCCTCGCGCCGACCCGGGAGCTCGCGCTGCAGATCGATCGCACCGTGCAGCCGATCGCCCGCGCGGTCGGGCTCTACACGACGCAGATCGTCGGCGGGGTGCCGCAGGCGCGGCAGGTCGGCGCGCTCGCCAAGGGCGTCGACATCGTGATCGGCACGCCGGGACGCATCGAGGACCTGCTGGCGCAGCGGCGCCTCGATCTCGGCGCGATCGAGATCGCCGTGCTCGACGAGGCGGACCACATGGCGGACCTCGGCTTCCTCGAGCCGATCCAGCGCCTCCTGCGGCAGGTGCCGGCGGAGGGGCAGCGCCTGCTCTTCTCCGCGACGCTCGACGCCGCCGTGACCGAGCTCGTCGACGAGTTCCTGCCCGACCCGGACGTGCACGAGGTCGCGGAGGCGGAGGGGTCGACGACCGCCGACCACCGGGTGCTCGTGATCGAGCAGGGCGAGAAGCTGTCCGTGCTGGCCGCGCTCGTCGGCTCGGTCGGGCGATCGCTCGTGTTCGCGCGCACCCGCGCGTTCGCGGAGCAGCTCGCGGACGAGCTCGACGGGGAGGGCGTGCGGGCCGAGAGCCTCCACGGCGACCTCAACCAGGCCAGACGCACCCGGAACCTCGCCCGCTTCAGCGAGGGGAAGGTCGCGGCCCTCGTCGCGACCGACGTCGCGGCCCGCGGCATCCATGTCGACGACGTCGAGCTCGTCGTGCACGCGGACTCGGCGGAGGACTACAAGACCTACCTCCACCGCTCGGGACGCACCGGCAGGGCCGGCGCCTCCGGCACGGTCGTGACCCTCATCACCGCGCGCCGCAGGAGGCGCTTCACCGAGCTGCTCGAGCGCGCCGGGATCGAGGCCGAGTTCACGGTGCTCCGGGCGGGCGAGGACCCGGTCGCCGCGCTCGCGGGCGCCAGGAGGGGATGATCGCCTGATGGTCGACCTCGCAGCTGCCTTGGACGTCGCCGACTGGCGACGCCGCACCCACGCCGAGTACCGGGAGGTGCAGGAGGCGAGGGACCCTGCCGCCGCGTGGTCGGCGTGGCGCGCGAGCCGGGACGGCCTCTTCCGCGCCCACCCCGCCTCCCCGCTCCTGCCGGAGGACCGGGCGACGTTCGACGGCCTGCGATTCCCCGACTACGACCCCGCATGGCGCTTCGAGGCGCGGATCGAGGCGGCGGAGCCCGCGCACCTGGACGTGCCGACCGGCACGGACGGCGTCGTCCCGTTCGACCGGGTCGGTGTGGTGCGGCTCGGTGACGCCGGCACGCTCGACGTGTGGTGGCTCGGCTCCTACGGCGGCGGCCTGTTCATCCCCGTGAAGGACGCCTCCGCCGGCAGACCGGGCGGCACCTACGGCGGGGGCCGCTATCTGATCGACACGGTGAAGGGCGCCGACCTCGGCCGCTCGGCCGCCGGGATCGTGCTCGACCTCAACTTCGCCTACAACCCCTCCTGCGCCTACGACCCGGAGTGGGCGTGCCCGCTCGCCCCGCTCGGCAACACGCTGCGCGTCGAGGTGCCGGTGGGCGAGCGCACCTTCCACGACGAGCCCTGACGGGTGTGGAGGAGGGGGCGGCGGTGTCCGAGCGAGCGACTAGCCTCCCGGCCGTGACCGACGTCCTGCGCGCCCCCGCGAGCCCCGCGCTCGAGGTGCTGCACCGGGTCTTCGGGTACGAGTCGTTCCGTGGGCGGCAGGCGGAGGTGGTCGACGCCGTCGTCGCCGGCGGGGACGCGGTCGTGCTCATGCCCACGGGTGCCGGCAAGTCCCTCTGCTACCAGGTGCCCGCGCTCGTGCGGCGCGGGACCGGGCTCGTCGTCTCGCCGCTGATCGCGCTCATGCACGACCAGGTCGACGCGCTGCGCGCCGCGGGCGTGCGCGCGGAGTTCCTCAACTCGACCCAGTCGCTCCCGGAGCGCGCGGAGGTCGAGCGGGCGCTGCTCGCCGGCGAGGTCGACCTGGTCTACATCGCCCCCGAGCGCCTGTCGTCCGACTCGGTCCGAAACCTGCTCGATCGGGTGGCCGCCGGCCCGGGGCTCTCGGTGTTCGCGATCGACGAGGCGCACTGCGTGTCCCAGTGGGGGCACGACTTCCGGCCCGACTACCTCGCGCTCGCGGACCTGGTGGGCCGGTGGCCCGGCGTGCCGACGATGGCGCTGACCGCGACGGCCACGGAGGCGACGCACCGCGAGCTGACGGCGCGGCTGCACCTCGAGAACGCGCTGCACGTCGTCGCGAGCTTCGACCGGCCGAACATCCAGTACCGCATCGTGCCGAAGGACGACCCGAAGCAGCAGCTCCTGAAGCTCATCCGGGAGGAGCACCGGGGGGACGCGGGCATCGTCTACGCGCTCTCCCGCAACTCGGTCGAGCAGACCGCCACCTGGCTGGCGCAGCACGGCGTCGACGCCATCCCGTACCACGCGGGTCTCGACGCGCGGATCCGGGCCGCGAACCAGTCGCGGTTCCTCCGCGAGGACGGCGTGGTGGTCGTGGCGACGATCGCGTTCGGCATGGGCATCGACAAGCCCGACGTCCGCTTCGTCGCCCACATCGACGTGCCGAAGTCGGTGGAGGGCTACTACCAGGAGACCGGTCGTGCCGGCCGGGACGGGCTGCCGTCCACGGCCTGGCTCGCCTACGGGCTGCAGGACGTCGTGCAGCAGCGCCGGTTCATCGACCAGAGCGTCGGGGACGCCGCGCACAAGCGCAAGCAGTCGGCCAACCTCGACGCGATGCTCGCGCTCTGCGAGACCGTCGGCTGCCGGCGCCGTCAGCTGCTCGCCTACTTCGGGCAACCCACCGACCAGGACTGCGGCAACTGCGACACGTGCCTGAACCCCGTCGACACCTGGGACGGCTCGGTCGCCGCGCAGAAGCTGCTGTCGACGATCGTGCGGCTGAAGCGCGAGCGGAACCAGCAGTTCGGCGCCGGCCACATCATCGACATCCTCCGCGGCAAGCGCACCCCGCGCACCGAGTCGAACCGGCACGACGACCTGAGCGTCTTCGGCGTCGGCGCCGACCTCTCGGAGCGCGCGTGGCGGAGCGTCGTCCGGCAGCTCATCGCGCAGGGGGTCGTCCTGGTCGCCGACGACTACGGCACGCTCGGCCTGGGCCCGCACGGGCCCGCGGTGCTGAAGGGCGAGCAGCCGGTCCGGCTCCGGCACGACCTCGAGCGGGCGTCGACGGGCGGCGGCCCGCGGCGCGCGAAGCCGGTCGCCGCGGACCTCGATGCCGATGCGCAGGAGCTGTTCGAGCAGCTGCGGCAGTGGCGGGCCGATCAGGCGAAGGAGCAGAGCGTGCCGGCCTACGTCGTCTTCGGCGACGCGACCCTCCGGGCGCTGGCGACCGAGCGGCCGCAGACCGAGACGGCCCTCGCCGGCATCAGCGGCATCGGGGCGGCGAAGCTCGAGCGCTACGGCGAGGACGTGCTGGCCATACTGGCGCGGTGACCGAGTTCTGCTCCTCCCGCCTCCTCCTCCGGCACTGGCGGGAGGAGGACCGGGAGCCCTTCGCGGCCATGGGCGCGGACCCCGAGGTGATGGAGCACTTCCCCGCGCGGCTGTCGCACGCGGAGTCGGACGCGTTCATCGACCGGGCCGGCTCGACGCTCGAGGACCGCGGCTGGGGGCTCTGGGCGGTGGAGGAGTTGGCGACGGGGCGCTTCATCGGCTTCACCGGGCTGAACGTCCCGGGTTTCGAGGCGCCCTTCCTCCCGGCCGTCGAGGTCGGCTGGCGGCTGCGCCGCGACGCGTGGGGCCACGGCTACGCCACGGAGGCGGCGCGGGCCGCGCTCGCGGTGGCGTTCGACGACCTCGAGCTGCCCGAGATCGTCTCCTTCACGGCCGTATCGAACATCCGATCGCAGGCGGTCATGCGGCGACTGGGCATGACGACCGACCCGGCGGAGGACTTCGACCATCCGGCCGTGGCCGTGGGCAGCCCGGTGCGCCGCCATGTCCTCTACCGCCTCCGCCGTCTTCACGGATGAGGGCGCGGGCCCTTATCCGTGAAGAGGGGAGCGGCTACAGGGCGTCGAGCCGCGCGACCGTGTCGGCGTCGAGGGTGAAGTCGACCTGCGCGTTCTCTGCGATCCGCTTCGGGGTCACGGACTTCGGGAGGGGCAGCACCCCCTTCTCGAGCAGGGAGCGGATCGCGACCTGCGCGGGCGTGCGGCCGACCCGCTCGGCGATGTCGTCGAGCGTGCCGGCGTCGAGCAGCTCGCCGGTCGCGAGCGGCGAGTACCCCTCGACGAGCACGCCGTGCTGCTGGCACCAGGCGGTGACGTCGGGCTGGGTGTTGCCGACGAACC
Source organism: Amnibacterium sp. (assembly GCF_051956055.1). NCBI lineage: Bacteria > Bacillati > Actinomycetota > Actinomycetes > Micrococcales > Microbacteriaceae > Amnibacterium > Amnibacterium sp. Next base: position 9,364 of record NZ_JBQCGC010000028.1, on the reverse strand, counting down.
AGCGGATCTGGTTGGCGTGCGGTACGACGTCCGTCGCGGCCGTGAGCGCCTCGAGGTCGTCGACCGAGAAGTTGGAGACGCCGATGGAGCGCGTCCTGCCCGCGGCGTAGAGCTCCTCGAACACCTTCCAGACCTCGATGTTCCCGGCCGTGTGGTCCGAGCCGATCGCGGTCCAGGGCCAGGGCGCGTGGATGAGGTAGAGGTCCACGACGCCGAGGTCCAGCCCGCGCTGCGACCGGTCGAACGCGGCGCGAGCGCCCTCCGCGTCCTTGATCTCCGCCGGCAGCTTCGTGGTGATGAACAGCTCGTCCCGGTCGATGCCGCTGTCGCGGACGGCGCGCCCGACGCTCGCCTCGTTGCCGTAGGCGAGCGCCGTGTCGATGTGCCGGTAGCCGGCGTCGAGCGCGGCCCGGACGGCGTCGTACGCGTCCGAGCCGTCCGGGATCTGCCACGTGCCGAACCCGATCTTCGGGATGGCGACGTCGCCGGCGATGGTAAAGGTGTCGGTGAGGACGGACATGAGCCCGAACGCTACGGGCCGGCGACGCGTCCCACCTGAGCGCTCACTCCGCGGCGGCGAGGAACACCTCGGCGGCAGCGGCGAGGCGGCCGGGGTCGTCCACGTGCGCCAGCTCGCGCGCGGAGTGCATCGACAGCAGCGGGGTGCCCACGTCGAAGGTGCGGATGCCGAGCCGCGTGGCGGTGATCGGGCCGATCGTGGAACCGCAGGGCACGTCGTTGTTCGAGACGAACTCCTGCCAGGGCACGTCGGCGGCGGCGCAGACCCGCCCCCACAGCGCGGCGCCCGCCGCGTCGGTGGTGTACCGCTGCACGGCGTTGATCTTCAGCAGCGGGCCCCCTCCGGCGACCGGCCGATTGGCGGGGTCGTGCTTCTCGGGGCGGTTGGGGTGCACAGCGTGCCCGGCGTCGGCCGAGCAGCACCAGGAGGCGGCGATCGCGCGGGCGAGGTCCTGGCGCCCGCCGCCGAGCGCGGCGGTCACCCGTTCGAGCACGTCCGTGAGCAGGGGTCCCGCGGCGCCGGAGCGGGTCTCGGAGCCGACCTCCTCGTGGTCGAACGCGGCGAGCACCGCGATCGCGCCGCCCGGGCGGACGGCCTCCATGGCTCGGAGCCCGGCGTGCACCGAGCTGAGGTTGTCGAGGCGGGGGGAGGCGAACAGGTCGCCCGCGACGCCGAACCGCCGCGGGGGCTGCGTGTCGCAGGTGATCAGGTCGTAGCCCGCGACGTCGTCGGCCCGGACGCCGGCGAGCTCGGCGATCGCCCCCACCACGTCACCGTCCGCACCGGCGCCGAGCACCGGCTGCAGGTCGCGCTGGCGGTCGGGGGAGAAGCCGTTGTTGAGCTCGCGGTCGAGATGGATCGCCAGGTGGGGCACGCGGGCCCACGGGCCGGTCCGGACGAGGTGGACGGTCCCGGCCGCGTCGACGACCCGGCCGGCGAGCTCGAGCTCACGGTCGAACCAGGAGGCGAGGATCGGACCGCCGTACACCTCGACGCCGGCCTGGACGAAGCCGCCGGAGCCGAAGGTCGGCTTCGGCTTCAGCTTGAGCCCGGGCGAGTCGGTGTGCGCTCCGAGCACCCGGTACGGCGTGGTCGCGGTGGCGTCCTCCGGGATCGCGAGCGCGACGACGGCGCCGTCCCGCTGCAGCACGACGCGTGCGCCCGGCACGACGGTTTCGGCCCAGTCGTCCGTCTCCTCGAGCAGGGTGAACCCGGCGCCGACCAGCCGTCGGACCACCTCCGCCGCGGCGTGGTAGGAGCTGGGGGAGGCGGTGACGAAGTCCGCGAGGTCGTCGATGTGCGAGGAGCGGTCCACCCGCTCATTCAACGCGATCGAGCCGACCGTGCGATTCGAAGGGGTTCCTGCCCGGCCGAGCCGCGCAGGAACCCCTTCGAAATGCACTGGGCGAGGGTCACTCGCCGAGGATGCGGTACAGCTCCCGGCGCAGCTCGTCGACCTTCTCGGTCGCGCGGGCGCGCTGCTCGGCGGTCACGCCGCCCCGGAACTGCATGGCCGCGCCGGCGAGCTTGCCGAACGCGGTCATCAGCGCGTCGCCGCCGGCGAACCGGTCGCCGGCGCTGCGGAACGCGGCGTCGATCTCCTCCCGGTGCGCCTCGACGTAGGTGCGCCCGGCGTCCGTGAGGTCGTACGCCCCGCGGGGGCCGCCCTCCTGGCTGATCAGGCCCTCGTCGACGAGCTGCGCGAGGGTCGGGTAGACCGAGCCGGGGCTCGGCGTCCACGCGCCCTCCGTCTTCTCGCCGATCGCCTTGATCAGGCCGTAGCCGTTCGACGGGCCGTCGGACAGCAGGCCGAGGATCGCGCTGCGGACGTCGCCGCGGCGGGCGCGGGGTCCGTGCGGGCCGAAGCCCGGGCCGGGGCCGAAGCCCTTGAACGCGCGGAGGGCCTCGGCCGGGCCGTCCCACGGGCCGCCGAAGCCGCCGCGGGGGCCGCGGTGGCCGAAGGGTCCGTCGAAGCGGCCGCGGAAGGCGCCGTGCTGCGGGTGGTGGTCGTGGTGGTCGTGCATGTGCTCCATGAGTGGTGCTCCTTCTTCAGATCCGGTTGTCGTGATGCGTCACGATATATCGGTGAACAGCGAGACGCAAGCGTGCATTCCCGGTTCCGTCCCGGGGTCCGCCCGGACGCCTCGCAGGCGGGCCGGGCACGGTGGAGGTTCCGACGGAAGGAGACGGTCATGGCGATCGACGACAAGGCCTCGAACGCCGCCGAGCAGCTCGGCGGCAAGGCCAAGGAGGCCGCCGGCAAGGCGACGGGCGACGAGCGGCTCGAGGCGGAGGGTCGGGGCGACCAGACCTCGGCCAAGGTGAAGAAGGTCGGCGAGGACGTCAAGGACGTCTTCCGCTGATCCTCCCGCCGAACCCGCGGATCCGCATGGACGCCGCGACACGCCGATCAGCCGCGCTCCGCGGCGGCGTGCCGAGGAGGAACTGCGGATCCGCGGGGCCGGCCGGTGTCACTCCCGGCCGAAGATCGCGGCCTGGTGCGGGCCCACGCCGCCCTCGAGCAGGCGCTCGCCGGGTTCGGGGATGAAGTCCGCGGCCACGTCGCCCACGTTCAGCACCACCGAGACGGCGTCGTCGTCCCCCGTCATCCGGTAGACGAGCACGTCGTTCTCGACGTGGAGCTGCTCGTAGCGCCCGTGCGCCAGCCACCGCTTCCTGCGCCGCAGCGCGATGAGCCGCTGGTGGAGTCGGCGCACGGCCTCGCCGGAGCTCGGCAGCCCGCCCGGGTCGTCGGGGAACCGCGGGCGCACCGCGTCGTCGCCGCCCGCGCGGTCCTCCTTGACGCCGCGGAACCCCTCCTCGTCCCCCGCGTAGACCACCGGGGTGCCGCCGACCGTGAACAGGACGGTGAGCGCGTGGGCGAGATGGCGCTCGTCCTCGAGCCGGCTCGCGATGCGCGTCGTGTCGTGGTTGCCCACGAACGTCGCCGGCAGGAACGACTCGACCATGTCCCGGTGACGCCCGAGCGACCACGCGAGCTCCCACAGGTTCCGCTCGTTCAGGGCGCTCCAGATCGCCTTCCACAGCTCGTACTGGGTCACGCTGTCGAGGCCGGAGTCGCGCACGAACGCCGGGTAGTCGCCGTGGATGACCTCGCCGAGCAGCCAGGCGTCCGGATGGCTCGCATGGACGGCGTCGGCGACCCGGCGCCAGAACCCCGTCGGGACCGCGTAGGCCGCGTCGAGCCGCCACCCGTCGATCCCGGCGTCGAGCCAGTACCGCATCACGCGCACGACGTGCTCGAGCACCGCGGGTTCGTCGTGGTTCAGGGCGACGAGCGCGCTGTGCCCCTCGAAGTCGGCCCAGCCGGCCCCCGACCGGACGAACCAGCGCTCCGCCTCCGGGTCCCCCTCCTCGGCTCGCCGGAACATCGGGAACGACCGTCCGACGTGGTTGAAGACGCCGTCGAGCACGACACGGATCCCGCGGCCGTGCGCGGCCGCGACGAGCGCGCGGAGATCCGCCTCGTCGCCGAGGCGGGGGTCGATCCGGAGATGGTCCCGCGTGTCGTAGCCGTGGGTCTCGGAGTCGAACACCGGCCCCAGCTGCAGGCCGTTCGCGCCGAGTCCGATCACATGGTCCAGCCACGCCGTCAGCTGCGGCAGGCGATGGTGCACCGGGGATCCCTCGGGCCGGTCCCGCTCCGCGCCCGTGAACCCCAGCGGGTACACGTGCCAGAGGATGACGTCTTCGAACCGCATGGCATCCCTCCCGCCGGAGCGCGAGCCTAGGCGCAGGCGCCCGGGCGGACCCGCCGAGGGGCCGGAGCGACGGCGGCCAGCACCTCGTCCGCGGCGGCGGGCATGTCGTCGGAGCAGCGCGATGGGAGCCCGGTACCGTCGGCCTCGCCCGCGTGCGCCCGCACCCGGGACACCGTCGGGGGAGGGGCTTCGTGCGCACCACGCATCGCGCCGCACCCGCCTCGCGCGACCTGCGCGCCCCGTCACCCCTGCGCGTGCGTCGGCGGGTGCTCAGCGTGCTGGCGGCGCTCGTGTGCGTCGGCATCGCGCTCGTGAGCGTGACCGACCCGTACGCGGGCGCGACCGCCGCCCCGTACTACCGCCAGCCCGTCCTCGCGGGTCATCAGGCGGTGCAGCGGTTCGCGATCGCGGGCGGCTACGCCCTCGTCTCCATCCACCGGGACGGGTACACCACGGAGGTCGTGGACTCGGGAGGCTCGGCCGCTCCGAGCGGACCGGTCGCGCCGGCATCGGTCGCGCAGGCGTACGCCGCGGGGCTCGTCGCGTCCCGCGGCTGGGCGGCGAGCGAGTTCGGCTGCCTCGTGAGCCTGTGGAACCGCGAGTCCGGCTGGAACGCGCACGCCGCGAACCCCAGCGGCGCCTACGGCATCCCCCAGGCGCTGCCCGGCAGCAAGATGGGCAGCGGTTGGCAGGACGACTACAGGGTCCAGATCCGGTGGGGGATCGGGTACATCGCCGCGCGGTACGGCAGCCCGTGCGGCGCGTGGGCGCACTCGAACGCGGTCGGCTCCTACTGAACCGCCCGCGCTCGAGCGGTCACCTCGTGCCGGGGAGCTGAGCTCGGCCCGGGACGGGCCGCCGCATCACGAGCGGGTGCGGATGCTCAGCGCGAGGAGCGGGCACAGGTCGACCGCCTCGCGGGCCGCCGTCATCTCGTCCCCGCGCAGCGGCAGATCGGACCCGCCGCCGCGCACGAGCGGGTACCCCCACGGGTCCCGGCCGAGACCGGCGAGCAGCTCGGTGCAGACCCCGCGCCCACGGCACTTGGTCCAGTCGATGTGCAGCGTCGGCGCCGCGGTGCGGGCGCTCATCGCCGGCCCGCCGTGCACGTGCCGCGCAGGTGGGCGCCGACGTCGGCCGCGAAGGCCTGCATCGCGGACGCGATCATCCGAGCGGTGCCGTCCGGGTGGTGGCAGGCGCCGCGGCCGTCCACGAGCCGGATCAGCTTCTGGATCTCCTGCGGGATGCGCGGGTCGCGGTCGCGGCGAGCGAGCATGCTCGTCATCTCAGCGAGCGCCGGCAGGCCATTGACGCACGGGCCGCACTGCCCCGCGGTCTCGGCGGCGAGGTAGCCGGCGATCTCCGAGGTCACGCGCAGGCCGCAGTCGTGCTGGCCGACGACCAGCAGGATGCCCGCGCCGGCGGGGATCGAGCCGCGGCCGCCGCCCGAGCCCACGGGGCGGTCGAGCGCGTCCGGCCCGACCCAGGTGCCGTGGTAGCCGCCGACGAGCACCCCGGCGATCGGCCCGGGCCTGGCCGCGGCGAGCACCGAGCGCAGCGTCGCCCCGCCGGGACCCTCCGTCACCCCCGACCGCTCGACGTCGCCGGCGATGGAGAACAGCCGGGTGCCCGGGTCGGTCTCCGTGCCGATGGACCGGAAGCGGTCGGCGCCGTAGCGCGCGATGAGGGCGACGTGGGCCAGGGTCTCCACGTTCTGCACGAGCGTCGGACGCCCGCGGAGCCCCTTCGTGGTGAGCCGTACCGCGTGGTCGACGGGGAGCGCGTTCCCGGAGGTCAGCAGGTTCACGACCGCCGACGCCTCCCCGCTGACGAACCGGTCCTCGGTGACGGTCACCCGGACGCTCTCCGCGTCGCGCCGCTCGCTGATCGCCCGGCGCACGCTGTCCTCGCTGGAGGGGCCGACGACCAGGTGCGCCTCGCGGGCCCGGACGGCGTGCGCGCTCGCGATGAGCCCGTCGAGCACGAGGTGCGGTCGCTGGTTCAGGAGGAGCTCGTCCTTGACGCTGAGCGGCTCGCCCTCGGAGCCGTTGCCGACGACGATCCCGCGAGGGGCCATGGCACGGAACTTCGTCGCCGTCGGGAACGCGGCGCCGCCGCGTCCGGTCAGGCCGCTCCGCGCGAGCTCGTCGACGAGGTGGCTCGGCGCCCGCAGGGGGCCGAGCGCGGCGACGTGCGCCTGGTAGGAGTGGCCGACGTCCACCAGCAGGCGGGGGAAGCCGAGGGTCGAGGCGGGTCGCTCCGCGACGGGGGTGGAGGTCATCGGACGGGCTCCGTTCGGGCGTGGCGGTACTCGACGAATCCGGTCGTGGCACGCCAGATCGTCGCTGCGGCGACGGTGACCACCGCGACCGCAGTGAAACCGAGGAAGGGGAGGCTGCGGCCGTCGCTGCCGTTGGTGATGCCGTGCAGCACCGCGAACGGCCACATGGCGTACGAGGCCCAGTGCACCGCGCGGAACGCGCGGCGACCGATCCAGCGGCGCAGCAGCGCGGTGATCACGAGCGCGAGGGTCAGGTCGAGGGAGAGCGTCCCGAGACCCACCGCGATCGGGTTCACCTTCGCGATGAAGGGCACGATCAGGTCGACGAACCGCAGCTGCGCGTACGGGTCGAGCAGCAGGGACCCGACGTGCACGCCGAGAAAGACGACCGACAGCAGCGCGATGTTGCGATGCGACAGCAGCACCCCGAACCGGGGCAGGGATGCCAGGGGCCGGCCCGACCTCGTCACGATGCCGAGCAGCATCGACAGCGTCATGAGGGCCAGGAGGACCACGCCGCTCCCGCGCCCGAGGGCCCAGAACGCTTCGCTCATCTCACGCCACCGCCATCGTCTCGGCCGGCCAGCCGTTCAGGAGGACCACGCCGCGGTCCGCGGCCACGAGTCGGGCCGGCAGTCCGCTCGCGAGCAACCCGTCGACCGCCGACTCGCCGGCCACGACCGCCGCGGTCGTCGCCGCGTTCGCGCGGGCCGCCGTCGGCGCGACCACGGAGACCGTGCGCCACACGGCTGCCGCGGGGCGGCCGAGTCGCGGGTCGGTGATGTGGTGCACCTGCTCGTCGCCCCGCCGCCAGGTGCGCTTCAGCGTGCTCGAGGTGGCGAGGGCGTACCCGGCCTGCACGGCGACCTGCGTCTCGGGCTCCCCGGGGGCATCGCGCACGGTCACCTGCCAGCCGCCGTCCGGCGCCGGTCCGGCGGTGGCGAGGTCGCCACCGAGGTTCATGAGCACCCCGCAGCCCAGCTCGGCCGCGATGTCGCGGGCGATGAGGTCGGCCGCGGCGGCCTTCGCGGTCGCGCCCAGGTCGAGCTCCAGCCCCTCCGGCACCGTGAGCCGGTCCCCGTCGAGCTGCACCGCCTGCCAGGTCAGCGGAGGCCGCATCACCACACGGACGGGACGGTCCTCGTCGAGGATCAGCCGGATGTCGCGGTCGTAGCCCGCCGCGTCGAGCACGCGGCCGAGGGTCGGATCGCAGAGACCGTCGGTCTCGGCCGCCGCCTGGAGGGCGGTGTCGACGAGGTGCGCGAGCGTCGGGGAGATGCTGACGGGCCGGCCGGACGGGAGGCGCCGCAGCTCGGAGTCGGGACGGAAGCGGTCGCACGCGTCGCCGACCGCCGTCAGCCAGGCGTCGGCGATCGCCGAGGCCTCATCGACTCGCGACGGGTCCGTGACGAGCAGGTGGGCGTCGCAGCTCCAGATGCGCCATGCGCGCTCGCCGAACATCACGATCCTCCCGACGACGAGCTGCTCTGCCCGGAGCCGGCGCTCACGCCGGAGCCGGTGCTCGAGGACGAGGACGAGGACGACGAGGGCTGCGTCGCGGGCGCCGACGCGGCCGCGCTGGACGGCGTCGACCGGGGGGTCGTCGAGGCGGACGGTGACGAGGTGCGGTGCGCAGCCGGCGAGGACGGCGTCGCGGCCTTGGCCGACTGGATGCCCGTGTACGCGGCGATGCCGAGGCCGCCGAGCACGACGACGCCGGACAGCGCGACGGCGCTGGTGAACGATGCGACGGTCTGACGGCCGTGTTCTCGAGTGTTCATGTGACCTCCTCGGCACCACTGTGCCGGGGGAGAGGCGCCCGGGGGCTTGACGGCACCGGAACATCGGCTATGCCTTCCGACGCCGTGGTGAGAGACCTCACACGTTCGTGAGCGGACTCAGCGGGGAGGGCGACCTTTCGAGGATTCTTGGATCATGTCCCGCAGGATGCTTCGCCGCCGTCCGCGCGGCGCGGGAAGGGACGCATGTCGCGCGTGCTCGTGATCGAGGACGATCCGATGATGGCCCGCCTCCTCGAGGAGGGGCTCCGGGCCGACGGCCACGAGGTCCAGGTCGCGAGCACCGGAGCGGCCGGGATCGTCGCCGCGACGAACGCGCCGTTCGACCTCGTCGCCACCGACGTGATGCTGCCGGACGTCGACGGGTTCGAGATCTGCCGGTTCCTCCGCGCCAGGGGGATGAGCGTCCCGATCCTCCTGCTCACGGCCCGCGACGCCGTCGACGACCGGGTGAAGGGCCTCGACACGGGCGCGGACGACTACCTCGTGAAGCCGTTCGCGTTCGCCGAGTTCGCCGCTCGGGTCCGCGCGCTGCTGCGCAGGCCGGCCGCGATCGGCGCCGCCGACCTGGCGCTCGGGCCCCTGCGGCTCGACCTCGCCCGGTCGGAGATGACGGTCGACGGCCGGACCCTGGCGCTGAGCAAGCGGGAGTTCGCGGTGCTCCGCGCCCTGCTCGAACGCGCAGGCGAGACGGTGACCCGGGAGGTGCTCCTCGAGGATGTGTGGGGGACGACCTTCATCGATCCGACGATCGTCGACCAGTACATCCGGTACGTGCGACGCAAGCTGACGGCCGCGACCGAGCGCGTCGTGGTGGAGACGATCCGGGGCGTCGGGTACCGCCTCACGGAGGCCCCGTGACGGGGTTCGGGCTCCGGGCCCGTCTCGTGCTCGGCGGCGCGCTCATCGCCGGGCTGGTCCTCATGGCGGCGCTGCGCGTGGCGCGCATGGAGATCGCCGCGGCGCGGGCGCGCGCCGACCGCCGGCTCGGCACGGGCGCCAAAGCCCCCTACGTCACAGACCAGGAGGCGCAGCCGGACGG
>NZ_JBQCGC010000027.1:0-12894 GCF_051956055.1 Amnibacterium sp. | reverse complement strand
ACGGTCGACGTCCCCGCCTCCATCCGGTTGATCACACGCCCCCGGATCCAGGCGTGCGCCGCCGGGAAGTACGGCTCACCCGTGATCAGCCGGTCCCAGATGGTGCGGTCGGCGAACCGGTCGATGCCGCTCGTCGCGCCGAGCTTCGCGAGATCGAGCTGGTCGGCGCCCAGCAGGTGCACGATCAGCGTCTCCGCGGTGCGGATGGTGGGCGCGGACGACGACGTGCTCGACACCGAGAAGATGAGCAGCGGCGGCTCCGCGCTGACCGAGAAGACGGAGGTGGCCGTCAGCGCGACCGGGCCCGCGCCCGCGTCCGCGGTGATGAGGGCGACACCCGCCGCGTGGTTGCGGAACGCGAGCTTGAACTCGGCGGGCGACAGCCCCGCGATGCTCGCCGCGGACGGGTGGTCCGCCGCGATCCGTCCCGCGGCGTCCGCGATGTCGTTGCCCATGGCTGCTCCCCGTGCGTGCCGATCCGGATGGTCCGGACTCCAGCATCGTCCTAACGTTCCGGACCCCGAAATCGTTCCGACACGGAGCGACGCACGGGGGCGGATCGTCACCGCCGCGCTGCGACGGCGTCGGCGAGGCGCGACACGAGCTCCGCCAGGATCGGCGCGGGCGTCGCGAACACGACCCGGACGTACTGCTCGAACCCCGTCCCGCAGCGGGCGCCGGCGGTCGTCGCCACCCCGGCGTGCTCGAGGAACCAGCGCTCGGGGGCATCGGGCAGATCGAGCGCACCGCAGTCCAGCCAGCCGAGGTACGTGGCCTCCGGAGCCGTGAACCCCACGTCGGGCAGCTCCGCCGCGAGCCGATCCGCGAGGAGACGGCGGTTGCGGTCGAGGTAGCCGACCACCTCCCGCAGCCACGGACCGCCGTGCCGGTAGGCGGCGATCGCGGCGACCACGCCGAGCGTCGCCGGCTCGGCCAGGTGGTCGAGCCCCTCCGACCGGTACCGCCGCTCGTGCTCGTCGGCCGACAGGATCAGCTGCGCGGCCTTCAGTCCCGGGATGTTCCACGCCTTCGACGCGCTCGTCGCCGTCACGGTGTGCGCGGCGGTCGCCTCGGACAGGCCCGCGTACGGCACGTGCGGGGCACCGAACCGGATCGGGGCGTGCACCTCGTCCGCGAACACGAGACCGCCGTGCCGCTCGACGATCTCCGCGACGCACTCCAGCTCGGCCCGGTCGAGCACCCGGCCGGTCGGGTTGTGCGGGTTGCAGAGCACCAGCGTGCCGCCGCCGTCCGCGAAAGCGGCGTCGATCCCCTCGAGGTCGAGCGTCCAGCGACCGTCCGCCACGCGTCCCGGCACCTCGATGAGCCGTCGCCCGTACGCGCGCGGAAGGGTCATGAACGGCATGTAGGCGGGCGTCGGCACGATGATCGCGGAGTCGGGGCGGGAGCAGTGCCGCACCGCGAGCTCGAACGCCGACAGCACGTCCGTCACCTGGTGGATGCGCTCCGGGTCCGGGCGCCAGCCGTACTCCGCCGCCGACCAGTCGCTGAACGCCTCCGCGGCCTCGCGCGCGGTCGCGGGGGTCAGGTAGCCGAACAGGCCGTCGCGCACCCCGGCCTCGACCGCCTCCTGCACCGCAGGCGCGGTCCCGAAGTCCATCTCGGCCACCCAGGCGCCGATGGTCCCGGGATGCAGGCTCCACTTGCGGCTCGTCGGCCGGTCGAGCCGTTCGCGGCTGATCCCGTCGAAGTCGAGCGTCATGGCGCCTCCTGCAGGTCCGGCGGACCGGGACCATTCAACAGGACCGACCGTGACGGATGTCACGGCCGGTTCGTGACAGCGCAGCGAGGCACGGACGCCGGCTGCGCGGGAGGCTCGAGCCATGACCTCCTCCCCTCCGATCCGGCTCGCCGGGCTGACCAAGCGGTTCGGGCGGCTGACCGCCGTCGACGGCATCGACCTCACCATCGAGCGCGGCGAGGTCGTCGCGCTGCTCGGGCCGAACGGTGCGGGCAAGTCCACGACGATCGACCTGGCGCTCGGGCTCTCCACCCCCGCGGCGGGGACGGTGCAGCTGTTCGGGGGCGCTCCCCGCGACGCCGTGGTGGCGGGTCGGGTCGGTGCGATGCTGCAGGGCGGGGCCCTGCTGCCGACCACCACCGTCGCCGAGAGCGTCGCGCTCGTCGCGGCCGCGCACCGGCATCCGCTCCCGGTCGCGGTGGCGATGGCCCCGGCCGGCGTCACCGCCTTCGCGAAGCAGAAGGTCGGCAGGCTCTCGGGCGGTCAGCTGCAGCGCGCCCGGTTCGCGGTCGCGATCGTCTCCGACCCCGAGCTGCTGATCCTCGACGAACCGACCGCGGCGATGGACGTGGAGGGGCGTCGCGCGTTCTGGACCTCGATGCACGAGCTCACCGGCGCCGGCCGCACCGTGGTGTTCGCGACGCACTACCTCGACGAGGTCGACGCGTTCGCCGACCGGGTGGTGATGATGGCCAGGGGCCGGATCGTCGCCGACGGCACCCCCGCGGAGGTGAAGGCCGTGGTCGCGGGGCGCACGCTCTCGTGCTCCCTGAGCGGCGCCGTCGACGGCTTCGGCGAGCGGCTCCGGGAGCTGCCGGCGGTGCAGCTCGTCGACGTGGTCGGCGACCGGCTGCGAATCGGCACGAGCGACTCCGACGCGGTCCTGCGGATGGTGCTCGCGGAGCGACCGGACGCGCACGACATCGAGGTGACCGCCCGCACCATGGACGACGCCTTCCTCGCCCTGACCGCCGGCGTCGCCGAGGAGGCCGTCCGATGAGCGTCCGCTACGTCCTGCTCGAGGCGGCGCGGCAGCTGCGCAACGTGCGCTCCCTCGTCTTCACGTTCCTCGTCCCGGTCGCGATGCTGCTCGTGTTCGGCACCGTGTACGGCTCGGCCGGGGCGGTCGACCCCGCCACGCACCTCCCGTGGCTCATCGAGACGACGGTCCAGATGGGCGGCTACGGCGCGATGATGGCGGGCCTGTCGCAGGCGTTCGCGATCGTCACGGAGCGCTCGATCGGCTGGAACCGGCAGCTGCGCCTCACGCCGCTGACCGGCACCGGCTACCTGGTGTCGAAGGTCGTCGCGGCGCTCATCGTCGCGGCGGCGGCGATCGTCGTGGTGGTGCTCGTGTCCCTGCTGGCACTGCACGCCAGGCTCGGCGCGGGCGCCTGGTTCGCGGCCGGGGCCGGCCTCTGGGTGGGGATCATCCCGTTCGCGCTGATCGCGGTCGTCATCGGCCAGTTCGCGCGGCCCGAGTTCGCGCAGCCCCTCTTCATGGTGACCTTCCTCGGCCTCGCGCTGCTCGGCGGGCTCTGGGTGCCGCTGTCCCTCCTGCCCTCGTGGATGGGCGGCGTCGCGCGGGTGCTGCCCTCCTACTGGCTGAACCGGCTGGGACAGCTCGGCGCCTCCGGGGCCGGCGACGTCCTCCTGCCGATCGTGGTGCTCGGCGCGTGGACCGTGGCGCTCGCCGCCGTGATCACCTGGCGCTACCGCCACGACGCCGCTCGCGCCTGACGCTCGGTACGGTGACGGCGTGACCGACGCGGTGCCGCTGATGGGCGCGGCGAGGGGCGATCTGGGGCTCCTCGCCCGCCTCACGCATCCCGGCGCGTGGCGCTGGTACGCGGGTGGCTCGATCGGGCTGGTGTACCAGGCGTTCGAGCTCGTCGCCGTCTGGACGGCGCCGGGCGGCTCGACCGCGACGCGGATCATCGCCACCGCGTCGCTCGCGGGCTACTACGCGGTGTACCTGCTGCTCCCGCCGCTCGTGTGGCCGGAGCGGGAGGCGGTGCGCGTCGCGGCGACGCTCGGGCTGCTCGCGCTGTCCGCGCCGCTCTTCCTCACGGTCGGTGTGACGGCCGTCTGGACGTGGCTGCTCGTGCTGTGCGTCGCCGCCTTCACCTGGTCGTCGCAGGCCGCGGGACTGCTCCTCGTCGCCGGCGTCGGCGGGCTGGCTCTCGAGATCGCCGCGGTGCTCGGCTTCCCCGGTTCGATCGCCGCGAACTGGTGGGTCTGCGTCTCCGTCGGCGTGCTGATGATCGCGTTCGGCCATCAGGTGCGCCAGACGGTGCGGCTGCGCGCGGCGGGCGCGGAGATCGCGCGCCTCGCCGTCGACGAGGAGCGCGCGCGCTTCGCCCGCGACCTCCACGACTCCCTCGGGCACTCGCTCACCGTCGTGGCGGTGAAGTCGGAGCTGGCGGGCAAGCTCGTCGCCCGCGACCCCGCGGCGGCGACCACCGAGATCGCCGATGTGGAGCGGCTGGCCAGGGAGGCGCTCGCCGACCTCCGGGCAGCGGTGTCCGGCTTCCGGGGTGTGACGCTCGACGGCGAGCTCGCGTCGGCCGCGGCGGCGCTCGCCGCCGGCGGCGTCGCGCTCGAGCTGCCGGCCCCCGCGTCCGTCGTGCGGCCGGAGCTGCGGCCGGTGTTCGCCTGGGCGGTGCGGGAGGGGGTCACGAACGTGCTGCGGCACGCGAAGGCCTCCACGTGCACGATCGCCCTCAGCCGGACGGGGCTGCGCATCCGGGACGACGGCACCGCCGCGTCCCCGGACGGGAGCGGCTCCGGGCTGCCCGGGCTCGCGGAGCGCGCCGCGGCCGCCGGGATGCGGCTCGAGGCCGGCCCGCACCCGGGCGGCGGGTTCGAGCTGCGGGTGCAGCGATGATCCGCCTGCTCGTCACCGACGACCAGGCGCTCGTGCGCGGCGCGCTCGCGACGCTGCTCGGCCTCGAGGACGACCTCGAGGTCGTCGCCCAGGTCGGGCGGGGCGACGAGGTGGTCAAAGCCGCCAGAGCCTCCCGCGCCGACGTCGCCCTGCTCGACGTCGAGATGCCGGGCGGCGACGGGATCGCGACCGCGCGGGCGCTCGCGGCGAGGCTGCCCGCCTGCCGGAGCCTCATCGTCACGACCTTCGGGCGCCCCGGCTACCTCCGGCTCGCGCTCGAAGCGGGCGCGGCGGGCTTCGTCGTCAAGGACACGCCGTCCGCAGCGCTCGCCGCGGTCGTCCGGCGGATCGCGGCGGGGGAGCGGGTCGTCGACCCGGCCCTGGCGGCGGAGTCGCTCGCGGTCGGGCCCTCCCCGCTCAGCCCGCGCGAACGCGACGTGCTCCTCGCGTTCCGCGACGACGGCGCGGCGCCCGCCGTGGCGCAGCGGCTGCATCTGTCCGAGGGCACCGTGCGGAACCACCTGTCCGCCGCGATCGGCAAGACCGGGGCCAGGAACGCCGCGGAGGCGGTCAGGGTCGCGGCGGAACGCGGCTGGCTGCTCGGCTGAGCCCTCCGGGGCCGATCACGGGAGCGTGCTGATCTCGGCCTCCGCGAGCAGCGCGAGGTCGCGCAGCGCGCTCGGATCCACGTCCTGCACGTCGTGCGGCTCCAGGTCGAAGACGCACAGCGTGCCGACGCGGTACCCGTCCACCGACTCGATGGGGTGGGCGGCGTAGAAGCGGACGGGGTGCTCCGGCCCGTGCACGTGCGGGTTGGTGTCCAGCCGGTGGTCCGTCCAGGTGTCCCCGATGATCGTCGGGCCGGAGCCCTGGATCGTGATCGTGCAGATCGGCTGCTCGGCGGCGTCGCCGGGACCGCCCACGTACGCGAGCGTCCGGACTCGGCCGTGGTCGAGCAGGTTCACCTGCGCGAATGGGACGCCGAACGTGTTCCTGGCCAGCAGGACGACGCGCTCCAGGTGGGGCGTCAGGCCTCCGAGCGCCTCCGTGACCCGGTCGACGGCCCCCTGCCGCTCGTCCTCCGCCTGCGGCACCGCGCGCCGTTCGCTGGCCGTGCGCCCGTCGCCGTCGGTCGCCCTGGCGTGCGCGACCCGGAGGAGCTCGGCGACGCGCGCCGCGACCGCGTCGGTGGCCCGGGGTGCGGGCGGGGCGTCGGGCTCCGACGCCACCCGGATCGTGGTGACCGCCGGGCCGTCCCACGGGCTGCCGCCCGCGTGCTCGTGGCCCGGGCGGACCACGAGCACCGAGCTCGCCTCCGCGAGCTCGGGCAGCACGCGCTCCGCGATGCGCCCGATCCGGGCTGCGCGCCACCGGCCCGCCCCGCCGTGCCCGCGGGAGGGGGCCAGGACGACGACGACCTCGTACCGCCAGAGCCGCCAGGCGTCGATGGACCGGGTCACCGCCCGCAGCACGGGGGCGAGGTCCCAGGCCACGTCGAGGTCGAGTCCCCGCCCGGTCCGCGCGGCGACGCGGTCGGCGAGGCACTCCGCGAAGGGGATCCCGCCGGGGGTGCGCAGGAGGGCGCCGTCCGCGACGAGCAGCACCCGCTGGGCACCCTCGCCGCTCCGATGCAGGCGCGCCGCCGAGAACGCGCCCCGCGGCGACACGTCTCGGGTTCCGTCCATCGCACGCTCCGTCGGTGAGCGTGCATCCTCACAGACGGATCATCGGAGGCGCCTCCGAGCGCGGTGCGTCAGCCCTCGCGGACGCGGCGCATCTCGGCCGCGAGCCCGGGGGCGCGTCCGTCGAGCTCGGTGATGATCCGCTCCGCGACCTCGGGTGCCTTGTTCTGGCTCAGCTTCGCTCGCGCCTCGAACCGGGTCACCCGCATCCGCAGGCCCACCGTGCCCTTCGCGATGCGGCGCGAGCGCTCCTCGTCGAGGGTGAGGGATCTGCCGTGCTCGAAGCCGCCCTCGAAGTGGTCGGTGAGCCGGGAGAGGACTGCGAAGTTCTCCTCCTCGCTCAGCAGCTCGGGCACGCCGTACAGGTGCGCGGTCACGTGGTTCCAGGTCGGGATGTCGTCGCCCTGGGGGTACCAGCTCGACGAGACGTACGCGTGCGGTCCCTGCACGATCACGAGCAGCTCGTGCTCCCCGAGCTCGTGCAGCTGCTCGTCCGGGCGCCCGAAGTGGCTGAGCAGCACGAGCCCCTCCGGCGTCTCGTCGACGAGCGTCGGGTAGTGCGACGCGACGAGCCCGGCCGAGGTCGCCGAGACGTAGGTCGCCCACGGGTGCTCGCGGACCAGCCGCGCGACCTCGGCGGGGTCCGTCATCAGGAAGTGGGGCGTGTGGCGCATCGGCGTCCCTTCGTCCCCGCAGACGGTAGCGGGCGGCCGGCGCCGCCGACCTGTCAGCCCTGGAAGTCCTCCGGGTCGACCTGATCGAGGAAGTGGCGGAACTCCTCGACCTTCTCCTCCGTCGCCTCCGGGTCGGCCTCGCTCGCGTCCTCGAGCACCCCGGTCTCCGCGAGGACCGACTCGGCCACGAACAGGGGCGCGTCGACCCTGGAGGCGAGCGCGATGGCGTCGGACGGGCGGCAGTCGAGGGTCACCCTGCCGTCGGCGGTGGTGAGCACGAGCGCCGCGTAGAAGGTGCCCCCGTCGATGCGCGTCACCTCGACGCGCTCGACCCCGGCGCCGACGACGGCGAGCAGACGCTGCATGAGGTCGTGGGAGAGCGGCCGCGGCGGCTCCTCGCCGCTGATCGCGATCGAGATGGACGCCGCCTCCTGCGCCCCGACCCAGATCGGGACCAGGGTCCGCGGCCCCACCCCCTCGTCGATCGGGGTGAGGAGCACGACGGGCTGCATGCCGCCGTCCACCGCGAGACCGAGGACGCGCACCGGGACCATCGCGACAGGGTAGGCACGCCGGCCTGGAGGCAGCGGAGGGTCAGCAGCGCGGATCGTCAGGATCCGCTGCGGGATGCTGCCACGGCCGCGGCGGCCTCGTCCGCCTCCTGCCGGGCGCGCTCAGCACGGGCACGTGCCTCGTCGGCGGCGCTCGCCGCGGCGCCCACACGGGCCTGCAGCTCGTCGAGCCGCTTCCGCAGGTCGGCCAGGTCGCGGTCCCGCTCCTCGACGACCGCCTGCGCCGCCCGCGCGGCCGCGGCGGCGTCCGCACTCCTCCGTTCCGCCTCCTCGATCCTTCGCCGGCGCTCCGCCTCGGCTTCGACCTGCGCCTCCGCCTCCTGTGCGGCCTTCGCCTCTGCCGCGGCCTTCCGCGAGGTGTCGTCCGAGCGAGGACGTCGATGCGGGTGGGAACCGGCGCTCGTCCTGGGGAGCGGGGCCGCGCCCCCGGCGACGGCGCCGTCGAGGTCGACGGGGTCGAGCCCGTCGGCGTCGAGCGCGCGGACGAGCCGCCCGCTCCGGATCGCGGCGGCGGCGGCCGGGCTCGCCATGGCCGCCTGCAGGGTCTGCTGGAGCTCCTCGATCGCGGTGTCGCCGATCCGCTGCCCCTCGGCGCGGGCCCGGTCGGCCGCGGCGCCGGCGACCTCGGCGAGCAGCGACCGCCGCTCCCGCATCAGCACCCGGAGCCGGTCCCGGTCACCCTCCTCCTGCGCCGCCCGCAGCTCGGCCGCGACCTCGACCACGCGCTCGAGGTCGTCCGGCACCTCCCTGACGAGCCGATCGACCAGCCATGCGGCCACCGACGGCTTCGGCAGGGCGGTGATCCGCGCCGCGAGATCGCGGTCGCCCTCCGCCCGCGCGGCCTTCGCCCGCGCGGTCCGCTTCGCCGTGAAGGAGGCGAGGGGCAGCGCGAGCAGCTCCGTCGCGGCGGCGGCGAGGGCCTCGTCACCCTCCTCGACGTTCGCGGTGATCCGCGCCTCCCGACCTCGACCTACCCGTGCAGCCGCTTCTTGGCGGCGCGCATCGCGAGCACCGACACGTAATCCTGCACCGGACGGTCCTTCAGCTCGTCGACCTGCGCTCGGACCACCTGCTCGATCTCGGCAGGGTCCTTCTCCGGATACCTGGTCCGCAGGGCGGCGCTCACCTCTCGGACGACCTGCTCCGGGTCGAAATCGGCAGCCATGCCCGGACGCTAGGACCGTCAGATGAACAGCAGGGGTGGACGACTCAGATCGCGGCGCGGATCGTGTCCATCGCCGTGGCGAGCGCGATCGTGTCGGCGAGGGGGTGGAGGGGCGAGTCGTGCACGCCGTCGGCGACGTACCCCGCGAGTGCGGCCGCCTGCCAGGCGAGGCCGCCCCTGCCCGGCAGGAGGCGCTCGTCCCGCCAGGCCTCGGTACCGCTGCGGGTGGTGAGGTCGAACCCGAGCGGGAAGACGAGGTGGCCGGCGACGACCGCCCGGCCCTCGGTGCCCGCGATCTCGGCGTGCCCCTCCGTGGTCGCCGCCATGGTGGAGCCCACCGTCGCGAGGCGGCCCCCGCCGCCCTCGATCGCGGCGGCGAACTCCTCGTCGACCTCCCCTCGCCGCCGGCCGAACGCCGCGATCCTGGTCGCCCGTCCGGTCGCGAACTGCGCGAACCACAGCGGGTACACGCCCATGTCCAGGGTCACCCCGCCGCCCGTCGCCGGGTCCGTGAGACGCCCGGCCGCGCCGCGCGGGACACCCCAGCCCACGGACGCGACCGCCGTCGTCACGGTGCCGAGCGCGCCGTCGCGCAGGACGCGGTCGAGCACCCGGTAGGTCGGGACGTAGCGGGTCCACATCGCCTCCATCGCGAGCACCCCCGCCGCCCGGGCGGCATCGGCGACGCGCTGCGCCTCCGCGGCCGAGGTCGCGAACGGCTTCTCGACGAGCACGTGCTTGCCCGCCTCGATCGCGGCCAGCGCGAGCGGCGCATGCGCGGGGTGGACCGTCGCGACGTACACGACGTCGACGTCGTCCCGGGTCAGCACGTCGTAGCCGCCCGCAACGGGCGCGTCGAAGCGCGCGGCGAAGGCCGCAGCGCGCTCGGGTGACCGCGAACCGACGGCCGCGAGACGCTGCGCCGTGTTCGCGAGCAGCGTGGTCGCGAAATCGGCCGCGATCACCCCCGGCCCGGCGATGCCCCACCGGAGCGGCGGCGCGTCGAGCCGGATGTCGTCGTCGGGGAGCAGGTCGGCGAGTCGAGCGGACATGACCCCATTCCAGCCGATGGGCGCTGAAGGCGCAGGCGTCGGCTACCGTTGCGCTGTACGGAACAGTCGGGCTCTCCGGCGGGTGGAGCGGTCATGGACGCACTGGGGGCCGGCGACGCGCGGCGACGCCACCCGCTCGCCCGCGGCATCGAGGTCCTCACGGCCATGGTGGACAGCGACCAGGACCTGCACGGCGTCCGGGAGCTCGCCACGCGGCTGGACGTGAGCCCCAGCACGGTGCACCGTCTCCTCGCGGACCTGGAGTCGCTCGGGCTCGTGAGCCGCACCCCGAGCGGGTCGTACCGGCTCGGGCTGGAGTTCCTCCGGCTCGCCTGGAGCGCCACCGACCGGCTGCCGCTGCACGAGGCCTCGGTCGAGGCGCTGCACGCGCTCACCGACCGGTCGGGGGAGTCCGCCTTCTTCGGCGTGTACAGCGAACGGCGCAGGCAGATGATGTTCACCCTCACCGTCGAGTCGCCGCATCCGTTGCGCTACACGCTCCCGACCCACGAGTGGCTGCCGCTGCACGCGGGCGCGAGCGGGCTCGCGATCCTCGCGTTCGTGCCGGAGGAGGTGCGCGCCGCGGTGCTCGACGGCCCGCTCCCGCCCTCCACCGACCGCACGCCGACCGACGCCCCGCACCTGCGGGCGCGACTCGACGCCATCCGGGCGGAGGGCGTCGCCGTCACCCATGGGGAGCGGGTCACGGGCGGCGTGGCGATCGCGGCGCCGGTCTTCGGCGCGTTCGGGGAGGTGGTCGGGGCCTCCGGGGTCACGCTCCCCGAGGCGCGGTTCGACGACGGCGACCGGACCGCGCTCGAGTCGGCGGTGCGGGACGCGGCGGCGCGTATCAGCGAGCACATGGTCGGGTCGGCGAAGCGAGCCTCGACCGGCTGACGCCCTCGGGTCAGTGCGGCATCGGGATGATCAGGACGATCCCGACCACCACGACGGCGCCGCTGACCGCGAACAGCGCGACGGCGCCGACGGTCGCGGCGCGAGGACGCGTGCCGCGCGGCGCCGCGTCCATCTCCTCGTCCCGCGCGCTGCCGACGCTCGCCGCGCCGCGGGGTGGGGCGGCGAGCAGCCGGATCGCCGTGCCGAAGCACAGCACGATCAGGCAGGCGGCGACGAGCGCCACGGCGAACACCTCGACGAACGCGAGCCAGTCGATCGTCATGCGGCGGCCCGCCGCTTCTTCGAGCGCTGGCGGACGGCCGTCCCCGCGGCGTTCACCTCGGCTTCGAGGCTCGAGGCGTCGACCCGATCCGGCTGGGCGAGCACGAAGATCACGACCATGAAGCCCACGGCGAGCGCCGTGTCGAGCACGATGCCGAGCATCCCGATGCGGGTCACGAGCGCGGCGAGCGCCCCGACCACCGCGGCCGCGGGCAGCGTGAGCACCCAGCCGAACACGATCCGGCGCGCGGTGCCCCACTGCACGCTCGCGCCCCGCCTGCCGAGCCCGGAGCCCATGACGGAGCCGGAGGCGACATGGGTCGTCGAGAGCGCGAAGCCCACGTGGCTGGAGGCGAGGATCGTCGCGGCGGTGCTCACCTCCGCCGAGAAGCCCTGCGCCGGCTTCACCGCGGTGAGCCCCGTGCCGAGCGTCTTGATGATCCGCCAGCCGCCGGTGTACGTGCCGAGCGCGATCGCGAGGGCGCAGACGAGGATCACCCAGAACTGCGGGCCCTGACCGGCGGGCTGCGCGCCGGCGGCCACGAGCGCGAGCGTGATGACGCCCATCGTCTTCTGCGCGTCGTTGGTGCCGTGCGACAGCGCGACCAGCGAGGAGCTGAACACCTGCCCGATCCGGAACACGCGGCGGCCGTCGGGGCGCCCGTCGTACCGCCGGGTGACCGCGTAGGCGACGCGCGTCGCGCAGTACGCGACCACCCCGGCGGTCAGCGGTGCGAGCACCGCGGGGATGATGATCTTGCCGAGTAGCACGCCGTAGTCCACGGCGCCGAGGCCGGCGCCGACGAGCGCCGCCCCCACCAGGCCGCCGAAGAGCGCGTGGCTCGACGAGGACGGCAACCCGAAGTACCAGGTCGCCAGATTCCAGACGATCGCGCCGACCAGCCCCGCGAACACGAGCTCCGGCCCGACCTGCACCGAATCGCCCTCCTTCAGGAGGCCGCCGGAGATCTGCCTCGCCACCTCCGTCGACAGGAACGCGCCGACGAGGTTGAGGACCGCGGCCACGCCGACGGCGACGCGCGGGCGCATCGCGCCCGTCGCGATCGGCGTCGCCATGGCGTTGGCGGTGTCGTGGAAACCGTTCGTGAAGTCGAAGACGAGCGCGAGGGCGATCACCGTGATGACGAGCGGGACGACGGACCCGGTCATCCGCCGACCGTCCATCTCGAAGGGTTCTCCGGCGCGCGGAGCACCGCAGGAACCCCTTCGAAATGCCGTGGGATGTCGCGCACCGCGGCACT
This sequence comes from Amnibacterium sp., assembly GCF_051956055.1. Taxonomy (NCBI): domain Bacteria; kingdom Bacillati; phylum Actinomycetota; class Actinomycetes; order Micrococcales; family Microbacteriaceae; genus Amnibacterium; species Amnibacterium sp. Next base: position 659 of record NZ_JBQCGC010000027.1, on the reverse strand, counting down.
CTATGCGGTCGCTCCGCGCCGCCCTCGTCCGCCACGACCGGCGTGCCCGGCGAGCGTGCGGGAGAGCACCGTCCCGTACATCGCGTGCGCCGCGATCATCGTCAGCACGCGGTCGCGTCGGTCGCGGTGCGCGGGCGGCAGCGCCCCGATCGCGGGCACCCAGCCCTCGTAGCCGGCCGCCCAGAGCAGCAGACCGAACAGGAGGCCGCCGGCAGGTCGCCGCGCCCGGCGCGGCAGGAGCGCGAACGCCGAACCGGCGGCAGCCCCGTACCCGATGTGCGCCAGGACGGCCAGCGGTCGGGACGGCGCCGGCGCACCCGCGGGCAGCAGGTGCTCGAGGATCCGACGCGGCGGCTGCTCGGGCAGGAGGTGCAGCAGCCCGCCGAGACCGAGCACCGCGGACATCGGCCCGGTCGCGATGAGGCCGCCGACCCCTCCGGCCACGACGGCCGGGAGCCGGCTCCGCCGGGTCACGTGCGGCCCTCGTCCATGGCCGAGGACGGTAGTCGCGGGCCGGGGGCGATGCACGGGGTTGCGGTCGCGGCGGGTCGGTGCGCACGCGCGCGAGAGCGCCTCCGCCGCCCACTACAGTCGCCGTCCGTGCCAGCACTGTTCGGTCGTCGCAAGGCCGAATCCACGCCGTCGCGCGACCGGACGTC
>NZ_JBQCGC010000026.1:0-76413 GCF_051956055.1 Amnibacterium sp. | reverse complement strand
GCGTGGGGGGCCCCGGGCGCGGGCCCCGGGCCCCCCCCCCCCGCGGGGGTCGGCCCCCCCCCCCCCCGCCGGGTCCCGCCCCCGGGGCGGGCGGGCGGGGCCGCCCGCACCCGACGAGGGCTGCCGGAGCCGACGGATCGTGCCGCGGCCGGGCTCATCGCTTCCGGGACGATCCGCGCCTGCGGCTCCGCTGCCGGAGCCGCAGGCGCGCCGGGCGACCGGGTTACTCGGCCGTCCCGTTCGAGTACCGCGTCACGGTCTGCGGCTTCCCGTCGTTGACGCCGCCGATCGCCGCCGGGCCCTGCCCGTCGATCACGTGATCGATCGTGCCGGCCCCGTTCAGCGACACCGTGGTGAGGTCGTGCATCACGACGCCCGGGCGGTCGGGCACCTCGAACGACTGCGTCGCGTGGAGCGACGGGTTCACGTTCGTGTAGATGTAGCTCCCCAGGCCCCACGCCTCGTGGCTGCGCACGGAGTCCGCCACCTTGTAGGCGGCCCAGCCGTTCACGTCGCCGTGCCGCCACGCCGCCTGGTCCGGTGCGTCGTAGGGCAGCTCGTTCTGGAAGAAGACCGTGCGACCGCGCTCGCCGTTCCAGATGACGTTGTACCGCTGGTAGTGCTCGACGAACAGGCCCGTGGCGGTGACGTCGTCGCCGTTCACGACGACGCCGGTCGCCGCGGTGTTCACCCTCCAGCCGACCGAGCCGTCCACACCGTGGTCCGCTCGCCACGCCCAGATGTCGTCGAGGATCACGTGGTCGCTGTTGACCTCCAGGCTCGTCGTCGCCTTCCCGACGTGCGGGCCGCCGATGCGGAAGAACACGTCCTGCAGCGCGGTCGGGTCGGCCGCGGTGCCGGCGTGCTTGCCGCCCTTGTGGTGCGTGCTGCCGACCTGCAGCAGGACGGGGGAGTTCACGGGACCGGCGTCGAAGGTCAGCCCGGCGATGTCGACGCCCTGCACGTCGGCGACCGTCATCGGCACCGCACCGCCCTGGGCGGTGAGGGTGGCGAGGCCGAGGCCCAGCACGACGGTGTCCGCCCGCTTGACCTGGATGCTCTTCGCGACGTCGTAGACGCCGGGGGTCAGCAGCAGGTCGCGGCCCTGCGCGAGCGCCGAGTTGATCTTCGCGATCGGGTCGGAGGGGTGGGCGACGTAGAAGTCGCTGAGCGGCAGCGACCGGCCGGGCGTGTGTCCGTTCGCCCAGGTGGTGCCGGAGGAGTTGCGCTGCGCGCTCGGCACGAAGACGCGGTAGGCGCCCTTCGCGTCGACGTACAGGTACGGCTTCTCCTTCGAGACGGGCGTGGTCGCGAGCGTCGTGTACGGCGGGCTCGGGAACGACTGCGCCGGGGCGTTGACATCGCCGGAGAACACCTGGTTCCACACCCCGTTCGACCACCCGGCACCGAGGTCGGAGTTGCGCACGTAGAACTGCTGCTGCGAGCCGTTCAGCGCGCCGCCCTCGAGCTTCGAGTCGGCGACGAAACCGCCGCTCGCGAAGTTCGGGTTCTCGCAGTACGGCATGAACGTCGTGTAGTCCTTCACGTCCACGCGCCGCATCGGCGCCGCCTGCGACACGGCCCACATCTCGTTGCCGGTGTGGCAGCCGTCGGCTGTCGGCACGACGTGGATCGACAGGTTGGAGACCGAGCGCCAGAAGGTGTCGAGCGCCCCGCTGCCGTCGCGCCCGATCGCGGTCACGCCGCCGTTGATCGTGACGTCGCCGGGGTCCTGACCGAGGCCGTCGACCTCCGTGTAGTAGCCGACCTTGATGTCGAGCGGGGTCGTGGCCGACCCGTAGGTACCGGGCGCGAAGAGCAGCGCGTACCGTCCGGTGCCCATCTCAGCGTCCGCCTGCTTCGCGTAGATCGCGTCGGCCTTCGCCTGGATGTCCGCGGTGGACATCGACGGCGTGAACACGACGACGTTCGGCCCGAGGTCGGGCGCGGCGGGAGCGGGCTTCGCGGACGCGGCCTGCGCGGGCACCAGGACGCCGAGCGTCAGGGTGCCGGCCGCGGCGGCGATGCCGACCGACCGTCTGAGCATGCCTCCTTGTCGGAGGCGGGAGTGGAGAGCGGACACCGTCGACCTGCTTTCTACGCATGCAGCGGCCGTGTCGACTGCGGGAGGGCATGAGGCCCTCGGGTCGGACGTCATCGGCCGCCGGGATGGAACCCGGGAAGCATAGGCAGGTCATCGCTGGGAGCAAGGCCGGACCAAGGAGCGCGGGGCGCGGAAGGCAAGGGGCTCCCACCAGAGCGTGTCGGTTCCCGCCGCATCCGTCGGCTCCGGCAGCCGGATCGGGCGGATCGGGCTGCCGGAACCGACGAGGGCTGCCGGAACCGACGGGTCGTGCGGACGCCGGGATCTACGCCTCCGGGATCACCCGCTCGAAGCGGCTCGTGTCCGCGCCGTCGGGGTCGGGCCCGTTGCGGAAACCCGTGTCGAGCGCGTCGAGCGCCGCGATCTGCTCGTCGGTCAGCGCGAAGTCGAAGACGGCGAAGTTCTCGCGGATGCGGCCGGGGTTCGTCGACTTCGGGATCGCGTTGCGTCCCTGCTGCACGTGCCAGCGCAGCATGACCTGGGCGGGCGTCCTCCCGTGCGCCTCGGCGATCGCGAGGAGGGCCGGGTCCTCCATCACGTTGCGGCGCCCGTCGCGGAAGCCGGGGTAGAAGGTCGCCCCGCCGATCGGCGACCACGCCTGACTGAGGATCCCGGCGGCGGCGTTCGCCTGCTGCGCCGCCCGCTGCTGGAAGTACGGGTGCAGCTCGATCTGGTTGAGCGCCGGCACGACGTCGGTCTCGGCGAGGAGGCGTTCGAGGTGGTGCGGCATGAAGTTGCTGACGCCGATCGCCCGCACCCGCCCCTCCGCGAGCAGGCGCTCGAGCGCGCGGTAGGCGTCGAGCGTCCTCGCGAACCGGTCCGGTGCGGGGTGGTGCAGGATCAGCACGTCGATGCGGTCGAAGCCGAGCTTGCCGGTCGCCTTCTCGAACGCGTGCAGCGTCTGGTCGTAGCCGTAGTCGGACACCCAGACCTTCGTCTCGATCACGACCTCGTCGCGGTCGAGGCCTGCAGCCCGGATGCCTTCGCCGACCTCCCGCTCGTTCCCGTACGCGGCAGCGGTGTCGATGTGCCGGTAGCCGGTCTCGAGGGCGAGGCGGACCGCCTCCGTCGTCTCGTCGGGGGCGCTCTGGAAGACGCCGAAGCCGATCTCCGGCAGCTGGACGCCGTTGTTGAGGGTGAGCACGTGCGTACTCCTTCCGTGTTCGGGCCGCGCGGGCGCGGGCGGAGGTGCTGGCGAGCCTGCCGAGGCGGTCAGCCGTCGCTGGGGACCCCGGCGCGCTCGCTCGTCCGCGCGGTGACGTCCGGTTTCGAGCCGGTCGGCCGGGGCGGGCAGTCTGCGACGATAGAACCCGCGGCTGAGACGAAGGGCGCCCCACGTGCTCGCCGGTCGCGCGTCCATCCGCTTCCCCGAGGCCGGTGGGTAGCGTCCACCGCATGACGGAGCGGTTCGAGTACGGCGACGGTCCCATGCAGTACGGGGTGCTCCGCGCCGCGGCCGGCGATGCGCGGGGCACCGTGGTGCTGATCCACGGCGGCTTCTGGCGTGGGACGCCCGACTACTTCGACGGTCCGACGCCGCTGGCCGAGGCGCTCGTCGAGCGCGGGTGGCACGTGTGGCAGATCGAGTACCGCCAGCTCCCGAACGGCGGCGGGTGGCCGCAGACCCTCGACGACGTCGCCGCCGGCATCGAGCTCCTCGCCGAGGTCGCGCGGTCCCGCGATCTCGCGCTCGACCCGGTCGTCACCGTCGGGCACAGCGCCGGCGGCCACCTCGCCGTGTGGGCGCTGTCGCGGCCGGAGGCGCTGCTGCCGCTCGCCGGTGCGGTGAGCCTGGCGGGCGTGCTGAACCTCGCGCTGGGGGACCACGAGGGCATCGGGCGCGGCGCCGTCACCGACTTCCTCGGCGGTCACGCGTCCGAGCACCCGGACCGGTATGCCGCCGCCGATCCGATCGCGCGCATCGTCTCCGACCTCCCCGTGCGCATCGTGCACGGCGACCGGGACGACGTGGTCCCGATGAACCAGTCCGAGACGTACGTGACCGAAGCCCGGGCGGCGGGTCAGGACGCCGCGATCACGGTGGTCGAAGGGGACCACATGGACGTCATCGACCCGGCTCACGCCGCGTTCGCCGCGCTCGAGACCGCGCTCGAGGAGATCCGCTCGCACGACTGAGACGCCCGGGCGACGCGGACCTCACGGTGCGTCGTCGCTCGCCTCCGCGTTCGCCGGCACCTTCTGCCAGGGCCAGCGGCCGGTGATCTCGAGCTCCAGGGAGAAGCTGAGGAAGGTCCGGATCAGCACGATCCCCGCGAGCACCGCGACGCTGCCCAGTGTGGGGGTGACCGCGACGGTGCGGATGATGTCGGCGGCGACGAGCAGTTCGAGCCCCAGCAGGATCGAGCGCCCGAGGAATCGGCGGAACGGGCGGTACACCGGACCCTGCCGCCGCACGGCGCGCAGGACCGCGAACACCGTGGCGGCGATCGCGCCGATCACCACGGTCGCGACACCGGAGGCGTCGATCACCCGGCCTGCGAGCTCGATCCAGCTCTCGTAGTCCATCGGCGGAGGGTACGGGCAGGCGCGTCACGTTGCATGGGTCGGGGTCGAGCAGCCGCTCGGCCGCGGTCCGGCGAACGGAGGACGTCGATGTGGGTTCGTCTCGGTCTGAACGCGAGCGACGCGGTGCTCGTGATCGTGTCCGCGATCGGCGTGTACGTCGTGTTCACGCTGCTGATCCGCCTGCTCGGCCAACGATCCGTCGCTCGGATGACGACGTTCGACGTCCTGGTCGTCCTCGTGCTCGGCGCCCTCGCCGGCCGGGTGATCACCGGTTCGACCCCGACCCTCGCCGCAGGAGTGCTCGGGCTGGTGGTGCTGTTCGGCCTGCATCTCGCGGTTCGGCGTCTCTCCCGCCTGCGCTGGTTCGGCGCGCTCGTCCGGGACCGCCCGGTCCTGCTGATGGCCGGCCGCGAACCGGTCGAAGCGGAGCTCCGTCGCGCCGGCGTCTCCGCAGCGGACCTGCGGACGATCCTGCGTTCAGCCGGCATCCGCGATCCCGACGAGGTGGCCTGCGTCGTCCTCGAGCCGGCCGGAGGCGTCTCGGTGATCAGGAGGGGCAAGCCGCTCGACCGGCGGCTCTTCGCCGACGTCCGTGGCATCGAGCTGCTCGACGACGGCGTCGAGGAGGGGTGAGCGCCGGTACTCGCGAGGTCGAGCGCCCGGACGCGGGGGAGGGCCGATCCGGTTCGGCGGGCGTGTCGCGGAGATCCGATCCTCGAGGCACGCAACATTTGCCGGGGCTGTGTGCTCTCAGTGGTGTGAGTGCGGCGATGCAGGAGCCCGTCGTCGCGGACGGGGTGCGGATGGCGAGGTGGGTGGCCGACCCGCGGTACACCGCGCTCGTCGCGACGCGCGGTGCCGAGCTGATGAAGGTGGCCATGCTGGTCGCCGGGAATCGCCAGGACGCGGAGGACGCCGTCCAGGACGCCGTGATCGCCGTCTCGGCCGCCTGGCCCCGGGTCACCGAGCGGGGCGCCTACCAGTACCTGCGGACGGCGGTGGTGCGTCGCGCGATCGGCCTCCGGCGTCCGACCACGGTCGACATCGACCTGTTCGACGCCCCGGTCGCGGACGAGCACTTCCTGCGACTCGAGCAGGATCGGCAGTTCCTCGACCTGCTCGTCTCGTTGCCGGCGCAGCAGCGCGCGGTGCTGGTGCTGAAGTACTACGCCGATCTCGATGACCGGACGATCGCCCGGACCCTGGGGTGCGGGATCGCGAACGTCCGCAGCCAGGCGTCGCGAGCGCTCGCCCGGCTGCGCGCGGATCTCGGGCGTCAGGAGGCGCAGGCATGAGTCCCGAGGATCGTCTCCGCGAGCTGCGGGACCCGGATCGATGGGAGGCCGTCCGCGTCCCGAGATCGGATCCTCGCCGCGCGGGCGCCGGGCCGGTCCGGCGAGCACGGACCGCCGAGCTGGTCGCGGCGTTCACGATCGCGATCGTCGTCGCAGCCGGACTGCTCGTCGGGCTCGCGACGCTGCACGGGTCGACGCCTCCCGCGTCCCCCACGACCGCCGCGTCGACCTCGGTGCCGACCGCGGTCCCCACGGCGAAGCCGGCGGTGTTCACCGTCGTGCCCGGCCCGAGAGCGGTGTACTCGAACCAGGTGCTCCCGTCGCCGTGCGCGCTGTCCCAGCTGAGGACGTCCTCGAAGCAGGACGGCGGGGCAGCGCTCGGCACCTACTACCAGCGTGTCTTCGTCCTCAACACCGGCCGTGACTGCCTGCTGCCGTCCGACGCGATCCGCGTCGGGGGCGTGATCGCCAGCTCGGTGTCGGTGGAGACCCCGCACGGTCTCCTGCTGCCGTCTTCGGCGGTGGGCATGCTGTCGGTCGCCGCCGCGGTGGCGTGCCAGCCGACCGGGGCGAAGGCGAACATCGACACCTCCAAACCGGTGCTCCCGATCGTCCTGGCCGTCGGCGGCCGGTCGCGGACGATGACCGCTCGGTTCCCGAAGCCCTCCTGCTACCGGTCGTCCGTGTACGCGGTTCTCGACGACGGAACCTTCAACGCCTTCCCGCAGCTCGGCCTGGTCGCGACCATCGATCGGCCGGCGAAGACCCCGGGCGGCATGCTGCAGTACGACGCGGCGGTGGGGACCACCGGTGGCGAGGCCCGGGTGCTCACCGCGTGCCCCACGGCCACGGAGGTGCTGAGCGACCAGTCGGGGGCCGTCATCACCCGGAGGCTCACGCTGCGCTGCACGATCGGCTCCACCATCGAGCCCGACGTCCCGGTGAGCGTGCCGGTCTCGACCACCGTCCCCACCGGCGGGGATTGGACGATCAGCTGGTACCTCGGCGGCGGCGCCACCGCGCCGGCCACGTCGTCCACCTGCTCGCTCGACCGGCTGCAGGTGTCCGAGCCGGGCCCGGGAGGCGCCGCGGCCGGCAACTGGGTGCAGCTCGTCACCGTGCGCGACCGTGGCGCCGCCTGCGTCCTCCCCGCCACGGCGTTCTCCGTCCAGGGCCGGGTCGCGCGCGCCGCTCGACAGAGCGAGGCCTCGGGCTTCGTGCTCGCGGCCGGTTCGACGACACGATTCGCGGTCGCGGCATCGACCACGTGCCCGGACGGCACGATGAACATCACGTCGATCCACGCGCTCGGGTCCGATGCGAAGCCGGTCGTGCTGGGACTCGGGGGGCAGGACGCCTCGGGTCTCGACCAGCCGTTCCCGCACCTCCACTGCGCGAACCCGTACGTCGACCGGCTCGATTGACTCAGGTCATCGCGGGCAGCGCCAGCGGCGTGGCGGGGTCGCGACCGAAGGGGTCGCGCCGCGGCGCGAGGCCTGGGTGATCGATCAGCCGCGGGCGCTCGTTACCCTCCGATCGTGATCTCGACCTTCCTGGCGGGCGCTCGTTGGCTGCCGATCGCCGCGCTCGTGGCGTTCGCCGTGGTCGGTCCGCTGGCCGGGGCCGCGCTCAGCAGGCGCCCGCGTGCCGCTGCGGCACTGCTCGCGCTCTCGATCGCAGCAGTGCTCGGCCTGACTCTCACCCCCGGCGGGGATCCTGCCCCCGCGATCAGGTGTGCCGTCGGACTGCCCTCCTTGAGCTTCACTTCGGTGGAGTCGCTGTCCAACGTGCTGCTTCTGGCGCCGAGCGCGCTGGTCGCCGGCGTGCTCCTGCGTCGTCCCGTCGTCGCTGCGGCCGGAGCGGTTGCGCTGTCGGTCGTGATCGAAGCGGCTCAAGCCCTGGTGCCCGCGATCGGCCGTGCCTGCGACACCAGCGACCTCGCGACCAACGCGATCGGTGCGCTGCTGGGCGGCGTCCTCGCCTTCGTCGCACTCCTGCTCGCGCGGCAGCGCGCGGCGGTCGCAGCGCATCCCGCACCAGAGCCGCGCTGAATCCGCCGGCCCGCGCCGGCGCGGAGCAGCCCGCAACGCCCTGCGAGCGACGGAGCGCCTCCGAGGCGAGACGGGTCCGCGTCAGTTGAGAGCGAGGACGCGGGATGTGCCGCAGGAGATGCCGGTGTAGCGGCGGGTGTTCGCGGTCGTGCCGAGGTCGACGTGACGTGCGACGACCGTGGTGCGGTCGGTGAGCGTCGCGGTCGTTCCGTCACCGCTGACGTCGACGTACCGGTCGGCGACGGTGTCGGTGGCGGACCCGTCGGGGGTCAACGCGATCGCTGCGAGTCGTCCGTCGATGCAGGTGGCTGACCCGGCACCGGTCTGGTTGTTCGTGCTGCTGATGCCGAAGTCCCCGCTGTAGGTCGGGACGGTGCTGTGCGCTTGGTGCAGTGCGCAGGCGGCGACGGTCCAGAGGTCGGTGGCGCGTCCTTCGCTGGGCATCAGGACGGTCACCCCGTTCGCAAGCGTGCCGGAGACGAAGGAGCGGGCCGCTCCGCCGGCGAAGGACGCGTCGGCGGTGAATGTGGCGCCGGACGCGGTGGTGATGCCGAAGCGGACGTCGCCGGTGCCGGGGGTGAGCTGGGCCCATTCGGTGTCGGGACGACCGTCGTGGTCGACGTCGGCGATGCGGGCCTGCTGCACCCCGGCCGGCATGCGCTGCCCGTTGGGTGAGCAGCCGCTGCTGGTCGGGTAGGACGCGGGGGAGAACCGGTGCGTCTGCACGGCGAACTGGATCGGGTGCGGATGTCCGTCGCTGAGGGTGAGCAGGTCCCCGGCCGCGCTGGTGACCTTCAGGGGTGTGGCGCCGGTGTCGGAGGGGAACACGCCGACCTCGACTGCGCCTGGGTAGCGGAAGACGGCGACCGCGGCGTCCGGGGTCCGGCCATCGGAATGGTGGCGGTCGATCCCGGCGAACACGCTCAGGTAGGTGCCGCCGACGTAACCGGACCAGTGGTTCTGCGCCAGGAAGTCCACCGTGGCGAGCGGCGAGTCGCGCGAGGCGATCACCCCGAGCTCGACCGCATCCGTCGGCCGAGGTGTCGGCGAGGACGACGACGTCACCGGCGGCCTCGTCGTGTCCGCGGCACTGGTCTTCGGCGCGGGCGTCGCGCTGGCGCACCCGGACCGCTGGAGTGCCGACAGCGCTGCGCCCGTCGCCACGACCATTCCCGGGCGCCTCTGCATGCCCGGAGGATAGACGTGCATCGGCGCGAGCACGCGCCCATGGCGACCGAACACCGGACGTGTCTGCGGGGCCGGCCGGCTGCGACGGATCCGCGGTCGCGCATCCCAGGACCGAGTCGGGGAGTGCGGACTCAGCACCATCCGTCACGACGGACCGCGGCGCCGCGGGCGGGCTGTTCCGTCAGCGGACCGCCGCGCGACGGGACGCAGCCACGACCGTGCGCATCGGCTCGAGTTCCGGCTCGTAGATGTGGGCGGACTTGACGCTCATGAGCAGACGGCCGACGGGGATCTCGAGCGCGTGGGCGACGCGGTGCTGGAGTTCGGCGAGCTCGACGAGGTTCGCGTAGCCCTTGGTGCCGAAGTCGATGCTGTGCGCGGCGACGACGAGCTCGAGCCGCCCGTCCGGGATCCAGAAGTCGAGGAGGCTCACGCAGGGGACGTAGGACGTGTCGAGGGTGGGCTCCAAGGTCGTGATGACGGCGTCGCGCCGGGTCGGATCGGCTGCGAGGCGGTCGATCACCCACCGGATCTGATCTCGTCCCGTTCGGAGGTAGTCGAAGAGCCGGCTGGCGTAGCTGGCCGCGTCTCCGAGCGCGCGCACCCGGCGGAACTCGGTGAAGTTCGCGTGCATCCAGGCGAGCCGCTCCGGATCGGCGAACCGTGCGATCTGCGGGTCGTCCGGTCTCGGCTCGGCGACCTCGAGCGTGACGGTGCGGATCTCCCGTGTGGGCTTCGCGTCCCAGGTCGCCGGAATGCCGGCTCGGAGGATCCGGTCGGCGACATCGAGCCACGCACCGCCGATCGTCCGCGCCGGGAGCACCGGCGTCGTCGCCTCGTCGAGCACGTCCACCGCAGTCGCTCCCTCGTCCGAACCGCTTCAGTATCGAGCACGGGTCCGACGTCGAAGCGGAGCGCTCCCTTCAGGGGCCCGACGCGCGCCGTCGGGGCGACCGCCGTCACGAGGAGAACGGATCAGGGCGCGGATCGAGCGCGTCGGCCCGCAGCGCCGCCAAGGTCTCGAGCGCGCGGGCTTCGTCCTGCGCGGGGACGAGGAGGTGGTCGTGGAATGCGCCGGCGAGCACGTTGCAGCTGATCTCCGCCTCGCTCAGCGCCGTGGCGACCGCCGCGGTCAGGCCGACGGCCGCCAGGGAGGAGTGCACGGAGAGCGTCAGCCACGCGGCGACGAAGTCGTACGCGAGCCCCGCGCGGTCCGCGTCCGCCTTGCGGACCACGACCGTCGTCCCCTCGGTCTCGCGGACGATGCCCGCCGCGAGCGCCGCGAGGGGATCGTCGGGACCGACGACCGCGTAGACGTACGGTTCCCCGCGGCTGACCACCTCGAGCGTGGCGAGCATGTGGGCGAGATCGGTCGAACCGGACGGCACCGCACGAGCCTCGCACCTCCGCGCCCCCCGTCGGCCCGGCCGCGCTCGTCGGCTCGTCGGCGGAAGAGTGCCCTCTGCTTGGATGACGCGATGACGTCTCGCGGGCTCGGATCGCTTCCGAAGGCGAGGGTGGGCGATCGGGTCGCGGTGCTCTCTCCTGCCTTCGCCGCTCCGGCGGTCGCACCTGAGATCCACGAGCAGGCGTTGCGTCGGCTCGCCGAGGCGACCGGCCTGGTGCCGGTCGAGTACCCGACGACGAGGCGGCTCGGGGCGACCGCCGAGGACCGGGCCGCGGACATCACTGCGGCGTTCGCGGATCCGTCGATCCGAGCCGTGCTCGCCACGATCGGCGGGGACGATCAGATCACCGTCATCCCGCACGTGGACGCGGATGTGGTCGCGGCCGACCCGAAGCCGTTCCTCGGGTACAGCGACAACACGAACCTCCACAACCTCCTGTGGCGGCTCGGGGTGCCGAGCTACTACGGCGGCTCGACGCAGGTCCAACTCGGGTCAGGTCCGCAGATCGACGACGTCCACCTGCGGTCGCTCCGAGCGGCACTCCTGGACGGCGGTGTCATCGAGCTGACGGATCCGGGTGAGTCGGAGGACGTCGGCATCGACTGGGCCGATCCGCGATCCCTGACGGAGTTCGGTGTCCGCGAGCCGACCGAGCCGTGGGCGTGGGCCGGACCGGAGGTCGCGGTGGAGGGGCGGACGTGGGGCGGGTGCTTGGAGGTGATCGACCAGCTCGCGCTCGCCGGCCGGATGCCCGATCTCGGCGATCTCGAGGGCGTCGTCCTGCTGCTCGAGACGAGCGAGGAGCTCCCCGATGCGCACGAGGTCGGGCGCTGGGTGCGCGCACTCGGGGAGCGCGGCGTGCTCGCGGCCGCTGCCGGGGTGCTGGTGGCGCGTCCGCCCGTCAGCCGGCTGGGTGCTGCTCGGCCGTCGGCGGAGACGCGCGCCCGCCTGCGCGCCGCGCAGCGCGACGCCGTCGTCGAACAGGTCACCCGCTACAACCCGCAGGCCGTCGTCTGCGTCGGCGTGCCGTTCGGGCACACGCGGCCGCAGTGGATCGTCCCGCACGGAGGCCGGATCCGGCTCGATGGTGGAGCCCGCACGGTCAGCGCGGACTACGACTGAGACGGGGAGCTCAACCGGTGGAGGCCTGATCCGACGGTGGGCGGCCCGGGCGCAGCGTCACCCATGCTTCGTCGATGGCATAGCCGAGCGCGCGGCTCGCGGCGATGCTGGCGGCGTTCTCGCTCGATCCTCCGGTTCGGAATCGCCGGACGCCCGCATCGAGGAGCGCGAGCAGCGACGCGGCCTTGACGGCGCTGCCGTACCCGTTGCGACGGTGCGGTGCGGCCACCACGGTGAAGTCGGTCTCGGCGCGCTCGTCGTGCGTGTCGATCCACGTCATGGCGACCAGGCTGCCGTCCCCGTCGAACGCGCCGAATGCGCGCCGCGACGGGGTCGGCACGGCGCGCTCCGGAGTCAGCGGCTCGTGCCGGGTGGCGACATCGCCGGGATAGTCGTCCGCCGTCGCCGCATCGAGCGCGAGCACCAGGTCGACGTCGGCGCGGGTCAGTTCCCGCACCAGGACCGAATCCGCCACGGCGTCCAGACGACGGCGCAGTTCGGCGCGATCGGCGCGTGCTCCATCGAGCTGCGCACCCCACGACCGCGCCGAGACCACCCACCCGGCGCGCTCGAGCGGTGCGCGGCGATCGTCATCGGCACGCAGCACGACGACATCAGCGGACACCCGCCCATGCTCCCGCCTCCTGGCGCCCCGCGCGTCCGTCCTCGCGGTTGAAGGGCGCGCCGACGCGAACGGGAGGCGGGGGCCGAGCCCCGCTACTCGTCGTGCTCGACGCGGCGGGAGAGGACGATCAGGCCGGCGACCAGGACGAGCAGCGCGCCGCCGATCGTGGAGGCCGCGGGCAGCACCTGGAGGTGGTCCTGAGCCGCGAGGAGCAGTGCGGCCAGCACCTGCGCCACCACCTGGACCAGTCCGGTCGTCACCGCGGCCGGCCCGAGCGCGGCCAGCTGCAGACGGGACCGCACCGGCACCGCCCTGGCCAGCAGCACGAGGACCACGAGCACGTGCAGCACGAGCACGAGCGCGGGCAGCGACGCGTCGAGGGCGCCCGGGCGCTGCAGGAGCCGGCCGCCGACGAGGAGTGCGACGAGCAGCCAGGGCGTCGGGGTGCGGACCCGGAACCCCGCGACGATCGACATCGCCACACCGAGCAGGAGCGGGAGGTCCTGCAGCGCGAGGAGCGAGCCGACGACGCCGGCCAGCCCGACCGCGGCGGGGAGGACGACGCCCGGCACCCACGGGCCGATCGGGAAGCCCGCCCGCACCCTCGGGCGGGAGGAGCGGCTCATCGGCGCCTCCGGTCGCGCTCGGCCTGGCGCAGCAGGAGGTCGCGGTCCGCGTCCTGCCACGGCACGACCGTGACGTCGACGCGGCGGAGGCGCTCGAGCCGATCGGCGCGCTCGAGCTGCAGGACGCGATGCGCGAGGCGGTGCTCCTCGTCGGCGCCCTCCAGACTCGGCTTCGGCAGCACGTCGATCGCGACGACCCGATGGCCCGCGCTCCGCCAGAGCACCGCGAGGGCCGCGACGTCCTCGTCGAGGAACGTCGACACCAGGTACACGACCGCCGCCGTCGGCAGCACCGGGGGCTTCGGGGACCCGTCGGGGCGCGGGACCGTCTGCGTCACGACGGCGCGGATCTGCTCGAGCTTGCGCCTCCCTCCGCCGCTCCTGGCGCTCGCACCCGAGCGGATCAGGTCGTGGAAGGCGACACGGTCCCCGGCCTCGAGGTAGCTCGCGGCGATCGCGGAGACCGCAGGTCGCGCGAGGTCGAGCGAGGCGACCCCCTTGCGCGCAGGCCGGTCGCGGCCCCACTCGACGACGGCGGAGCCCACGTCGTCGCGGCTGTCGAGCACGATCACCGCGGCCGCCTCGGATGTCGCGTCCATCCGCCGCACGATCAGCTCCGAATCCGGGCGAGGCGAGCGCGCGGTGGCGCGCCAGTCGATGCGGCGCAGCCGGTCGCCGGGCGTGAACGGGGCGAGGTCGCGGAAGTCGAGGCCGTCCCCGAGCCGCCGCGCGGGGTGGGCGCCCGGCCGGTTGGTGAGCCGGTGCGGCAGGAGGAGGGCGGCCACCCGCTCCTGCTCCGGCGCGATCGTGGCGTGCGCGACGCGCGGATCGAGGTGCTGCACGAGATCGCCTCCGGCCGCGAACACCTGGCCGCCGACGCGGAGCGCCTCCTGCGGCCCGCTGTGCAGGACCGGAAGTCGCGCCTCGAGGCGCTCCGCCTGCCGTCGACTCACGACGACCGTGGTCGGCGGCTCCTCGTAGGCACCGGCGGACACGATCACGAAATCGACGCCCGCCGCGCCCTCCACCTGCACGCGGGCGACGATCGCGTCGTCCTCGGCCGACACCTCGACGACGGTCGAGGCGGTCCCGGCCGGTCGCCGGAGGGTGACGGCCGCGGTCGCCGCGAGCGGCAGGCCGAGCAGCGCGACGTCGGGGCGGCCGAAGCCGAGCCCGACCCCGAGGGTCGCGATCGCGAGCAGCCCGAGCGCGGCCCCGCCGCCGCGGCGGTGCCAGCGCTGCCGCGTCGGTCCGCTCACCGGGCGGCGGCGCGGCCGACGACCGGCGGACCCGGGACCTCCGCGACCGCGTGCTGCACCACCGCGGCGGGGTCGACGCCGGAGGCCCATGCCTGCGCGGTGAGCGTCAGCCGGTGCGCCAGCACGGGCACGGCGCAGCGCTTCACGTCCTCCGGGGTCACGAAGTCGCGGCCGTCCAGCACGGCGAGCGACCGTGCGAGCAGCAGCAGCCCCTGCGAGCCGCGCGGGGAGGCGCCGACCTGCACCTGGGCGACCCGGCGGGTCACCGCGGCGAGATCCACGCAGTAGGCGATGACGTCGTCGTCGACGAACACCGCCTCGACCGCGGCCTGCATCGCGAGCAGCGTTCGCGCGTCGATCACGGGCTCGATCGGGGCGGCCTCGTGCCGGCGCTGCACCCGGTTGCGCAGCACCTGCGACTCACCGCCGCGGTCCGGGTAGCCGACCGACAGCCGCACGAGGAACCGGTCGAGCTGGGCCTCCGGCAGCGCGTAGGTGCCCTCGTACTCGATCGGGTTCGAGGTGGCGACGACGTGGAAGGGGCGGGGCAGCGGCAGGCTCCGGCCCTCGATCGTCACCTGTCCCTCCGCCATCGCCTCGAGGAGCGCGGACTGGGTCTTCGGCGAGGTGCGGTTGATCTCGTCCGCGAGGAACAGGCCCGTGAACACCGGACCAGCCCGGAACTCGAACTCGCGGGTCGCGGGCGCGTACACGAACGAGCCGGTGATGTCGGAGGGCAGCAGGTCCGGGGTGCACTGGAGGCGGCGGAAGTCGAGCCCGAGCGCGGTCGCGAGGCTGCGCGCCGCGAGCGTCTTCCCGAGACCCGGGGCGTCCTCGAACAGCACGTGGCCCCCTGCGAGCACCGTGCCGAGCGCGAGCTCCAGGCTGTCGCGCATCCCGACGACGACGGTGCCGACGCGGTCGAGCACCCGTCGGCCGATCGCGGCGACGTCGGGGATGGAGAGCTGCGGTTCAGTCGGCACGGGTCGTCCTGTCTTCGGGGAGCGCGCGGGCGGGCCCGAGCGGTGCTGGCGGCGGGAGGCGTTCCACGGCGCGGAGGGTCGCCTCGAAGGCGCGGGGTGGCACGGGCTGGTCGCGATCCGGGCGGAGGACGGCCCACGCGTCCGAGCCGAGCAGGGCGGCGATCGCGTCGTCGTCCTCCGGGCGCTCCGGGTCGAGACCGTGCTCGGCCAGCCGCCGGGCGGCGATGCTGCGGACGCGGCCGATGACGATCCCGCGGATGTGGGTGCGGTGCTCGACCATCGACCAGGCGAGCTCCTCGACGTCCCGCCGGCCTCGGACGGGCTGCTCGACCTCCGGCGGCTCGAGATCCGCGGGCGGCACGATGCTGCTCTGCGTGAGCAGGATCAGTACGAGCGCGAAGACGCCGCACCCCACGGTGAGGGCGTGCGCGCCGTCGAGCCCGAGCGCGCCGGCGGCTCCGCCGACGAGCGCGGCGACGAACGCCGCGATGACCGCCACGCGCACCACGACCCCGGCGCTCACACCGCCACCCGCTCCCACGACGCCTCGAGCGCCCGCAGCGCCTGCCGGGCGGCGGTCGCGTCCGCGGGGGTGATCGTTCCGTCCCCGAACCGGGCGTGGAGGTAGAGGTCGAGCAACGTGCTGAGAGCGACCCGGTCGGCGCCGGTCCGGCTCAGGACGCGGCCGGTGAACTCGGTGGGCGTCTCGGCGGGGGAGCGGGCGAACCCGGCGTCCTCCGCTGCCTGCTGCAGCCCCAGCCACGCCCGGACGACCGCGTCGCCGGGCTCCCGGTCCTCCGCGAACGCGACGAGTGCGGCGGCGATGCCGCGGAGCACGGCGGGCGCGTCGGCGACCAGCGGGTCGGCGCCCTGCGCCGCTGCTCCCTCGAGCCCGAGCCGCCGTCGCCGACCGCGGGCGGCGGACAGGAGCAGGCGGATCAGCAGCACTGCGAGCGCGAGGGCGACGAGCGCCGCGAGCCCCAGCAGGATGCCGCCGATGACCGTGTTCACGTCGATCCGGCCCGGATCCGCATGATGCGGGGCGGCCGCCGAGGGCGGCATCAGCGTCGGCGCGTCCATGGGCGTGCCGCCGCCGGTGCCGAAGAACGGTACGACGTGCGCGCGACCCTCGAGCGCCGTGCTCAGCACGACGACCGCAGCTCCGGCGACGACGAGCGGGATCAGGAGGCGGCCGGTCGCGCGACGACCGACGGGCGGCGCGTCCTCGGGGCCTTCGGGCTCCCCGTCGTGTCGGCGCACCCGCCGAGGGTAGTTGCCAGTCGGCACCGATCGGGCGCCGGACCCCTGAGTGTCGGGGTCCTCCTCCCGCGGATCCGCAGTTCCGCGTCGACACGCCGCTCGGTCGCGACCTGGCGCGGCGCGCCGCCGCGTTTCTGCGGATCCGCGAAAGGACTAGGCCGCGGGCGCCCGCAGTCCGGCGAGGAGCAGGCGGACCATGCGCTCGGCGTGCTCGCGGCCGCGCGGGCTCGGGCCGGTGCCGTGGCAGAGGTTCGCGACCGCCGCGAGGAACTCGGAGGGCTCGACCTCCTGCCCGATCGCGCCGGCGGCCCTGGCCGTGGCGAGCAGCCGCGCGAGCGTCGGGGTGAGCCGGGTGGAGAAGGAGTCCGCGAGCGGCTCGTACGCCGGATCGCCCGAGTGCAGCGCGGCCGCGAGACCCTGCTTCGCGGCGACGAACTCCGTGTAGCGGAGCACCCACGCATCGAGCGCCTCGCCCGCCGGGTACGTCGCCTCCAGCTCGTCCGCGGCGTCGACGCACGCGTCCATCTCCCGGCGGAAGACCGCGGAGATCAGGTCGGACCGCAGCGGGAAGTGCCGGTAGACGGTGCCGACACCCACGCCCGCGCGCTCGGCGATCGTCCGGACCGGCGCGTCGACACCGGACTCGGCGAACACGGCCTTCGCGGCCTCGAGGAGGGCGTCGAGGTTCTGCATTGCATCGGCGCGCCGCCGTCGCGTCGGGGCGGCGTCGGTCGTCGGGCTCGTCGGCATGGAGATCCTGAGGTTGCAAGCGGAACAATGTTCCGGTTAGAGTCCTCGACAGGAGGAACGCTGTTCCGGATACGACTCGAGCATAGCCGTGACCGCGCTCCCGATCCAGGAACAGGACGTCGCCCGTCGCGGCGACCGGAACGAGGAGTCCGTCATGCAGTACCGCACGCTCGGCCGCACCGGCATCAAGGTCACCCCCTACGCGCTCGGCGCGATGATGCTCGGCTCGCTCGGCAACCCCGACCGCGGTCAGGGGATCGCGATCATCCACCGCGCGCTCGACGCCGGCATCAACGTCATCGACACCGCCGACCGCTACGGCGACTCGGAGGAGGTCGTCGGCGAGGCGCTCGCCGGCCGCCGCGACGAGGTCGTGCTCGCGACGAAGTTCTGGGGCCCCGTCGACGACGACGTGAACCACCGCGGTGCCTCCCGCCGGTGGATCATGCAGGCCGTGGAGCGCTCCCTGCGCAACTTGAAGACCGACTACATCGACCTCTACCAGCTGCACCGGCCGGACCCCGGCACGGACATCGACGAGACGCTCTCCGCGCTCACCGACCTCGTGCGGCAGGGCAAGGTCCGCGCCATCGGCACCTCGTCGATGCGCGGCTCGGAGATCGTGGGGGCGCAGTGGATGTCCGAGCGCCGCGGCTTCGAGCGCTTCCGCACCGAGCAGCCGAACTACTCGATCCTCGACCGTGAGATCGAGCGGGAGATCCTCCCCGTCGCCCAGCGGTACGGGATGGGCACCCTCGTCTACAGCCCGCTCGCGGGCGGCACCCTCACCGGCCGGTACCGCGCCGGTCAGGAGAACGGCGAGTTCCGATCGGTCCGCACGGGCATGCGGCACTTCCGCGACGAGCGACGGCTCGCGGCGGTCGAGCAGCTCGTCGCACTCAGCGAGGAGGTCGGCATCCCGCTCACCCACCTCGCGATGGCGTTCGTGATCGCGCATCCGGGCGTGACCTCGGCGATCGCCGGGCCGCGCACGATGGAGCAGCTCGAGGACACCATCGCCGGCCTCGACGTGCGGCTCTCCGACGAGGTCCTCGACCGCATCGACGCGATCGTGCCTCCGGGGGAGAGCATCGGCGCGATGGACATGGTCTACCGCGGCCCGGAGGTCGGCGATCCGACCCTCCGGCGCCGTCCGGCCGCGCAGCGCTCCGCCGCCTGACCCCTCGCGGATCCGCAGTTCCGTCGCGGCACGCCGCGATCAGCGTCACGATCGCGGCGTGTCGCCTCGTTTCTGCGGATCCGCGAAGGGGTCGCGGGCGCGGAGGGGTGGCAGCATCGCGCCATGCGGATGCTGCTCACGTCGAACGGAGTGCTCGAGGGCCCCGTACGGGACTCGCTCGTCGACCTCCTCGCGGCGCCGCCGGCGGAGCGTCGCACGGCGGTGCTGATCGACGCGATGCTCCCGTTCCCCGGGGACAAGGGCGGGATGCTCGACCATCTGCAGGCGTATCGGGCGCTCGGGTGGGCCGAGTGCGACGTGCTCACCCTCCGGTCGGGGCCGCGGGAGGGCGTGGAGGCCCGGCTGCGGTCGGCGGACGCGATCTTCTGCTACGGCGGCTCGAACCACTGGCTCGCCCACGAGTGGCGCGCGAGCGGTCTCGCTCCCGTGCTGCGGGAGCTCCTCGACGAGAAGGTCTACATCGGCATGAGTGCCGGCTCGATGATCTTCTCCCGCCTCCACAGGGCCGCGGTCGACGCGCTGGACGATCAGGAGGAGGTCGACCTGCTGGGCCTCGACCCGGTCGGGCCGGCGCTGCCGCTGTTCGACTGGTTCCCGGTGAACCACCTCGGTGCCGCGTCCTTCCCGCACGCGACCGACGACTGGGCTGCGCAGGTGGCGCGACGCATGGGAGGGCCCACCTGGTTCCTCTCCGACGGGTCCGCGCTGCTCGTCCGCGACCTCGCCGCCGTTCCCGAGGTCGTCTCCGACGGGCACTGGCTGCGGTTCGACGAGCAGGGCGCCCTCGTCGACTCCCGCTGAGCGCAATTCGCGGATCCGCATTCCCTCGCCGACACGCCGCTGGATCGGCGGCCGACGCGGCGCGCCGGCCCGGTTCTGCGGATCCGCGAGCCTGGTGGCGGCCGGGAGGTCGTCAGCGGCGCGCGGTCAGCACCGCCAGGGCCACGCCGCCGGCCACGAGCCCCCAGAACGCGCTGCCGATGCCGGCGACCGCGATGCCGGAGCCGACGACCAGGAAGGTCACGGCGGCCGCCACCCGCGTGTCAGGCCGTTCGATCGCCGCGGTGATCGCGCCGATGAACGCGCCGATGAGGGCGAGGCCCGCGGCCGCCTCCACCAGCGCGGGCGGCCGGTCGCCGATCAGCCCCGCCACGACGCCGGCGATGGCCGCCAGCACGAGGTAGGTGCCGCCGGACGCGACGCCCGCGATCCACCGGCGGCCGCGATCCTCCCCTGCGTCGGGGCCGATCATGATGGCTCCGGTGATCGCCGCGAGGTTCAGCTGGACGCCGCCGAGCGGCGCCGCCACCGCGCTGCCGAGCCCGGAGGCGACGAGGAGCAGGCGTGTCGGCGGCCGGTACGCGTTCGCGCGCAGCACCGCCAGCCCCGGCAGCTGCTGGCCGGCCATCGTCACGAGATAGAGGGGGAGGCCGAGCGCGACGATGCCGACGACGTCGACCGACGGCGGCGTCACCACTGGCAGGGGCGGCAGCACGGCGCCCGCGGACCCCTGCACGACGGTGAGCACGATCGCAGCGACGATCACCGCCGGTCCTGCGGCTCTCGGCACGAGCCGCGAGAGCACGAACCAGCCGACGACCAGCGGCAGGACGATCCACGGCGTCACGACCGCCTCCCGCACCGGGGCCAGGCAGAACGGCAGCAGCACCCCGGCGAGCAGGCCCCCGGAGAGCGCCGCCGGGATCCGGTCGATCGACCGCGCGAGGGTCGGGACCAGGCCGGTGACGACCATGAGCGCGGCGGACAGCAGGAAGCCGCCGACCGCGGTGCCGAGGGATCCGGGGTGCGCGGCGACGAGCAGCGCCGCGCCGGGCGTGGACCAGGCGAAGCAGGCGGGGATCCGGAGCCGGAGGGACACCCCGATGGACAGCAGGCCGTTCACGACGCAGAGCGCCGCGAGCCCGGACGCGGCCTGCGCAGCGGTCGCCCCTGCGGCGGTCAGACCGGCGAGGAGCACGGCGACGGACCCGAAGAAGCCGGTCAGGGTCCCGACGACGCCTGCGGAGACGGGCTGCAGGACCCGGCCGTTCACCGGGAGGCGGCCAGGTCGAGCGCCGCCTGCGCCATCGCGGCCGTCGCGTCGTCGTCCGTCATCCGGAGCGGCACGGCGCGGGTCGCGATGCCGGCCGCGGTCAGCCCCTCGACCGCGTCCTCGTCGACGGTGTCGACGAGCCACCCATCGAGCAGGCCGCCCGCGGACCGGGCGCCGTAGTGCCGCGCGACCGCTGCCGCGTCGGTGGCGACGCCGATCGCGGACAGGCAGGCGTCCCCCATCCCGCGCACGACGGCGCCGCCGATCACGGGGGAGAGTCCGACCACCGGCGCGCTCGTCGCCTCGAGCGCCTCCCGCACCCCGGGGATGCCGAGGATCGTCCCGATCGACACGACGGGGTTCGACGGGGCGATCAGCACGACGTCGGCGCCGAGGATCGCCTCCGGCACCCCGGGAGCGGCCGTCGCGCGCTCGACGCCGCGCTGCTCGAACCCGAGCGCGGGCAGGGCCGCCCTCGTGCGGACCCACCACTCCTCGAAGTGCATCGTGCCCTCGGCGGTGCGGACGTGCGTCTCGACCTCGTCGTCCGTCGCGGGCAGCAGGCGGACGCCGAGCGGCCAGCGCGTCGTGAGCCGCTCGACCACCGCGGACAGCGGCAGCCCGTCCTTCAGCAGCGACGTCCGTGCGATGTGGGTGCCGAGATCGAGGTCGCCGAGCGTGAACCACGGCCAGCCGACGCCGTACGCCGTGAGCTCCGCGCTGACCCGTTCGGTCTCGCCCGCACGGCCCCACCCCCGCTCCTCGTCGTTCACGCCGGCGAGCGCGTACATGAGCGAGTCGAGATCGGGGGTCACGCGCAACCCGGCGAGCCACAGGTCGTCGCCGGTGTTCGCGATCACGGTGATGGCGGCGCCGGGGCGGTCGCGCCGCACGAGCGCGCGCAGCCCGCGGACGAACCGCGCACCGCCGACGCCGCCCGCGAGCACGACGAGCTGCAAGGGGTCCACCGGCATCAGCCTAGGAGGGCGCTGCGCGCCGCCCGGACCGCCGCCCGCCCGGTCAGACCGAACGCGCGACCGGTGCGGCGACCCGGCTCCGATCGGCGGCCACCCGGCCGGAGCGCGGGAGCTTCGCGCGCATCCGGTCTGCCAGCCGCGAGGCGGTATAGCGGACGAGCTCCCGGGTGCCGACGCCGTCGAGCTCCTTCGCGCCGAACCGGCCGGACAGCTGATCGAAGGTCGGCACCCCGCGCGCGGCCGCGAGCATCATGCCGACCATCAGGCCGGCGGCGGCCTCGGTGGACAGCGCCTCCGGGGTCGTGAGCTCGGGCACCGGCGGCCGGCTCGGAGTCACGAGCGCGTCGAGGTCGCCGACCGTCCGCACTCCAGCAGCCCGGACGCCGTCGATCATGTCCTGCATCAGCACCGCCGCGCGGTCCGCCGCCCACCGGGGCACCTCGATGCGGCCGTCCGCCGCGAGCAGCTCGGGATGCGCGCGCAGCTGCCGGATCGCGCCGAACTCGATCACGGCGGCCTGCACGTCGGGGCACGCGCCGTCGAGCGCCGCGAACCGCTCGTTGAAGCGCCGCACGGTCTCCGCCACGCCGTGGCTGAGCGAGAGGTTCTCCGCGTTCGGATCCGGGACCAGCGTCCCCTCCGGGAGCCCGGTCAGCTCCTCGAACGTGCGCAGCACGAAATCGCGGGGGGACGCGGCGAGCGAGACGACCGTGACGTGCTCCGGCCCGACCAGGGCGCCCCAGCGACGCGCGAGGACGTCGATCCGGGTCTTCTGCCAGAACTCCGGCTGCTTGCCGTTGACCGTGTCCTCGCGGTTCAGCATCTGGTCCAGCCACGACGCGTAGGAGGTGCGTGAGCCGGTCTGGACCCACTGCTGCCAGGAGGAGGACAGCATGTCGACGAGCGGGCGCATCGTGATCACGACGTGGGTGCGATCGGCGCCGAACGCGTCGATCACGGTCCGCGCGCGCTCGTCGTTCGCCCGCGCGAAGGTCTCGCTCGAGATCACGACCCGTTTGGCGGTGGACTCCTGCACCTCCCGCACCAGCTCCGGCCACGCCTCCAGTCCGTGCTGATGGCCGGGGATGCGCTTGCCGAGGGCCACCGCGCCGGCGGCGGCGCGCGGCTGCGACCCCTCGCCGGCGTAGTGGACGCCGTGCAGGGCGAGCCGGTCGCGGTTGGTGTGGAAGCCGCTCTGCAGGCTCGTGGTGCCGGTCTTCGCGGGGCCGATGTGCAGGAGGCGGGTGCCTTCGGGCAGCAGCAGTGACATGCGGTGCGCGCTCCTTCGCTCTGGTGCCCGGAGGCCCCGGGGCGAGCCCGAGTGTCCCCGAAAGGAGGGGTGCCGCCCCGGCGGCGCGCAGCGAACCTGCAAATCACATGATCGGGCCTGGCCGCGCGAGGATGAGCGCATGCAAGCGCAGCACGAGGAGCCGTCGACGCTCGAGCTGGACCGGCTCGTGTTCCACTCCTGGAGCGCCCAGGGGGCCCTCCACCCCCTCGTCATCGCGGGCGGCTCCGGTGCCGAGGTGTGGGACGAGGACGGCCGCCGGCTCCTCGACTTCTCGAGCCAGCTCGTGAACACGAACATCGGCCACACCCACCCGCGCGTGGTCGCCGCGATCCAGGCGCAGGCGGCCGTGCTGCCGACGGTGGCGCCCGCGCACGCCAACCGGGTGCGCGGTCTCGCCGCGGCGCGGATCCTGGAGGCGGCGGGGGAGCCGTTCGCGAAGGTGTTCTTCACGAACGGCGGCGCCGATGCGAACGAGAACGCGATCCGGCTGGCGCGGCTCACGACCGGGCGGGACAAGGTGCTCTCCGCGTACCGCTCGTACCACGGCAACACGGGCGCGGCGGTCGTCGCGACGGGCGACTGGCGGCGGGTCCCGAACGAGTACGCCCGCGGGCACGTGCACTTCTGGGGACCGTTCCCGTACCGCAGCGAGTTCTGGTCGTCGTCGCCCGAGCAGGAGGTCGAGCGCGCGCTGCACGCCCTCGAGCGGATCGTCGAGGCGGAGGGGCCCGGCACGATCGCCGCGCTGCTCGTCGAGACCGTGCCGGGCACCGCGGGCGTGATCGTGCCGCCGCCCGGCTGGCTGACCGGCCTGCGCGCGCTGTGCGACCGGTGGGGGATCGTCCTGATCTTCGACGAGGTGATGTCGGGCTTCGGGCGCACGGGCGACTGGTTCGCCTTCCAGAACCCGGAGCTCAACCCGGATCGGATCGTCCCGGACCTCGTGACCTTCGCGAAGGGCGTGAACTCCGGCTACGTGCCCGCGGGTGGTGTCCTCATCCCGCCCGCGATCGCCACCGAGTTCGACACGCGCGTCTTCCCCGGCGGCCTCACCTACTCCGGCCACCCGCTCGCGATGGCCTCGATCGTCGCGACCATCGACGCCATGCGGGACGAGGGGATCGTCGACCACGCGCGGCGGATCGGCGCGGAGGCGCTCGGCCCGGCGCTGCGCGCGCTCGCCGAGCGGCACCCGGTGATCGGCGAGGTCCGGGGCCTCGGCGTGTTCTGGGCGCTGGACCTCGTGACGGATCGGGCCGCGCGCACCCCGCTGCCGCCCGCGGAGATGGCGAGGATCAAGGCCGCACTCGTGGAGGCGGGGCTGCTGCCGTTCGTGCAGGACAACCGCATCCACGTGGTGCCGCCCTGCATCGTCACGGAGGAGCAGGTCGAGCGCGCGGTCGCGATCTACGACGCCGTCCTCCCCTGACGAGAGCGGCCAGGCGCGTCGGCTCCGGCACACCTCGTCGGCTCCGGCAGCGGATCCGGCCCCGCGCCGCTGCCGGAACCGACGGACGCTGCCGGAACCGACGCGCTCAGGCGGCGAGCGCGGCCAGGACCGCGGCCTCGACCGACGGCCACTCGAACAGCACCTGCCGCCAGGTGAACCGCAGGGACCGGTAGCGCGTCGTCGCGGCGACGAGATCGCGCCTCCGGTCCCGCTCGAACGCCTCGTCGTCGTCGTGCCACTCCTTGCCGTCGAGCTCGACGATCAGCCTGCCCTCGACGAGCAGGTCGACCTCGCCGATGCCCTCGAGCACCGGATGGACCTCGACCCGGAGACCGAGCAGGCGGAGCAGGTACCGCGTGATCGTCTCGGTCCCCGAGTCCGCGCGGCCGTCGGCCGCCAGCACGATCGGCCGGAGGCGCCCGGGGAGTCGGGCGGCGAGCGCCGGCAGATCGGCGGTGCAGAGGAATCGGAGGTGGAGCGCCGAGTCGAGGATCGCGAGCGCGCGCTCCGGCGGCAGCGATCGGAAGGCGTGCTCGAGCATCGTGAGCGGCGGTGCGATCCCCGTCGCCGCAGCAGTCGCGACCACCTCCGGTGCGGTCCTGTGGAGCACCACGGCGGAGGTGCGATCGAGCGGGAGGGTGCCGTCGCGCGGATCGTGGAACCGGGTCGTCGTCCGCCGGAACGCCACGTGCAGACGATCGTGCTCCGGCCGGTGCGGGCGGACCCGCACCTGCCCGGGAGGCGGATCCGGCGGGGTCCAGAGGCCGAGGGTCGCGGCGCCCGTCACCGAGGTGGCGACGCCGCCGACCCGGGCCGCACGCTGAAGGAGCTCGGGCGTCCCCGGCACCGCCAGGAGCCCGCGCCGCACGACGACGAGTCGCCCCTGCTCGACGGCTCGGCGGATCTCCCGCTCCGATTTCCCCCGAGCGAGGAGGTCCGCGGTCGTCCAGAAGCTGCGCATCCGTGGGAGCGTGCCCGGGGCGACGAGATCCGCAGGCGATTTCGGGCCCAGGAGCCCGTTCCGCCTCGGATCCGGGGGTGTGGAGGGATGGAGTCGCGGCCAGGCGCGTCGGCTCCGGCACATCTCGTCGGCTCCGGCAGCGGATCCGGCCCCGCGACGCTGCCGGAACCGACGGTCGCTGCCGGAACCGACGCGCGGCGCCCTGCGCACCTCCGGAACCGGCTGTTCCCCTCCGCGCGTCCCGGGGCTAGAGTCCAGGCGTCCGGAGGTTGATCCGGACAACCCCGGACAGCGTGCGACGCGTCAGGAGCGGCCGATGGCGGCGGAGTCGGAGCCCCCGGACGTCGTGGGGCCTCCGCCGGTCCCGGTCTACTTCGTCGCCGAGCAGACGGGGATCAGCGCCGAGGCCATGGGCAACGCCCTTCTCGTGCAGTTCCCCGACATCCGGTTCGAGCGGCACCGCATCCCGTTCATCTCCTCCATCGCGGAGGCGCGGCGCGCGGTCGAGATCCTCGACGCCGCGATGAAAGGGCCGCGCACGCCCCTCGTGTTCACGACGATCGCGGACGACACGATCAGCGGCATCCTGCGGACGAGTCGGGCACCGATCATCGACTTCGTCTCGTCCCACCTGGGCCAGCTCGAACGGATCCTCGGCAGCCGCGCGCTGCATCTCGCGGTGCGCGTGCACGGCACCGACGACCTCGCCAGGTACGACCGGCGTATGGCGGCCGTCGAGTACGCCATCGAGCACGACGACGGGGAGTCCCTCCGCAACTACGACGCTGCCGACGTGATCCTGCTCGCCCCTTCCCGGTGCGGGAAGACGCCGACGACGATGTACCTCGCGCTGCAGCACAGCGTGTTCGTCGCGAACTACCCGCTGGTGCCGGAGGACCTGCAGGTGCTCGACCTGCCCGATCCCGTCCGGAGGCTGCGCGCGCGGTGCTTCGGCATCCTCACGACGCCGGAGCGGCTCGCGCAGGTGCGCAACGAGCGCCGACCCGACTCGGTCTACGCCTCGATCGAGCAGTGCCGGTGGGAGCTGGACCGTGCGACGCGGATGTTCCGCTCGCACCGCATCCCGACCGTGAACTCCTCCGCGAAGAGCGTCGAGGAGATGTCGACCGTGATCCTGCAGCACTTGAACAGGGCCTGATCCACCGAACGCAAAGGGAGACTCGACGATGAGCACCACCTCAGCCCCGACCACCGCCTCCGGGCACCGCACGGCGAGCGGCGACAACGTCCGCTGGTTCGCGGATCTCGGGCTCGCCGATCTGGAGCAGGTCGGCGGCAAGAACTCCTCGCTGGGGGAGATGATCTCGTCGCTGTCCGAGCTGGGGGTGCGGGTGCCGGACGGGTTCGCGACGACGGCGGACGCGTATCGGCGGTTCGTGCGGGGCGGGCTCGCGGAGCGGATCGACGGGCTGCTGGCGGGGCTCGACATCGACGACGTGGAGACGCTGGCGAAGGTCGGGAAGCGGATCCGGGAGGCGGTGCTGGCGCAGCCGTTCCCGGAGGATCTGGAGGCGGACATCCGCCGGTCCTTCGCGGAGCTGACGGAGGGCGACGCGGAGACCTCGTTCGCGGTGCGGTCGAGTGCGACGGCGGAGGATCTGCCGGACGCGTCGTTCGCGGGGCAGCAGGAGACGTTCCTGAACGTGCGCGGGATCGAGCAGATCCTGACCGCGATCCACGAGGTGTTCGCCTCCCTCTACAACGACCGGGCGATCGCGTACCGGGTGCATCACGCATTCGCGCACGACGTCGTCGCGCTGTCGGCGGGGGTGCAGCGGATGGTGCGCTCGGATGTGGGCGCCTCCGGGGTCATGTTCACGATGGACACCGAGTCCGGGTTCCGGGACGCGGTGTTCGTGACGGCCTCCTACGGGTTGGGCGAGGCGGTGGTGCAGGGGGCGGTGAACCCGGACGAGTTCTACGTCTACAAGCCCGCGCTGGCTGCGGGGCGGCCGGCGATCCTGAAGCGGCAGGTCGGCGGCAAGGCGATCAAGATGGTCTACACCGCCGATCGGACGGTCGGGCGGACGACGGAGTTCGTCGACGTCGACCCGGCGGAGCGCGGCCTGCTGTCGCTGACGGACGACGAGGTGCTCGAGCTCGCCCGGCACGCGATGGTCATCGAGGAGCACTACGGGCGCCCGATGGACATCGAGTGGGGCAAGGACGGCATCGACGGGAGGCTGTACATCCTCCAGGCGCGGCCGGAGACGGTGCAGTCGCGGCAGTCGACCACGACGAGCAGCCGGTTCCGCCTCTCCGGTTCCGCGTCCGCCCGGTCGGTGCTGGTCGACGGCCGGGCGATCGGGCAGAAGATCGGGGCCGGCGCGGTCCGGGTCCTGTCGGACGTGGGGCAGATGGCCGCGTTCCAGCAGGGCGAGGTGCTGGTGGCGGACATGACCGACCCGGACTGGGAGCCGATCATGAAGCGGGCGTCCGCGATCGTGACGAACCGCGGCGGCCGCACCTGCCACGCCGCGATCATCGCCCGGGAGCTCGGGATCCCCGCGGTGGTCGGCACCGGGAGCGCGACGAGCGATCTCGCGGACGGGCGGGAGGTCACCGTCTCCTGTGCGGAGGGCGACACCGGCTTCGTCTACGACGGGCTGCTCGAGTTCCAGGTGGAGGAGACGGCGCTCGGCGGGATGCCGGAGATCCCGGTGAAGATCATGATGAACGTCGGCACGCCGGATCAGGCGTTCGCGTTCTCGCGGCTGCCGAACAAGGGCGTCGGCCTGGCGCGGCTCGAGTTCATCATCAACCGGCAGATCGGGATCCACCCGAAGGCGCTGCTCGCCTTGGAGGCGGACCCGGGCGCGCTGCCCGAGCGCGTGCGGGCGGAGGTGCAGGAGAAGATCAAGGCGTACGCGTCCCCCCGCGAGTTCTTCGTCAAGCGGGTGGCGGAGGGCGTGTCGATGATCGCTGCCGCGTTCGCGCCGGAGCCGGTGATCGTGCGCCTGTCGGACTTCAAGTCCAACGAGTACGCCAACCTGACCGCCGGCGAGCTCTACGAGCCGCACGAGGAGAACCCGATGATCGGGTACCGGGGCGCCTCCCGGTACCTGAGCCCGGACTTCGCGGGCTGCTTCGCGATGGAGTGCGAGGCGATGCGCTTCGTGCGGGACGAGATGGGGCTGACGAACCTGAAGTTGATGATCCCGTTCGTGCGCACCCTGACCGAGGCGGAGGGTGTCATCGCCCTGCTGGCCGAGAACGGGCTCGTCCGCGGCGAGAACGGGCTGCAGGTGATGATGATGTGCGAGCTGCCGTCGAACGCGGTGCTCGCCGACGAGTTCCTGGACCACTTCGACGGGTTCTCGATCGGGTCGAACGACATGACCCAGCTCACCCTCGGCCTCGACCGCGACTCCGCCCTGGTCGCGGCCGGGTTCGACGAGCGCGACCCCGCGGTGCTGCACATGCTGCGGCTCGCGATCGAGGCCGCGAAGCGGCGCGGGAAGTACGTCGGCATCTGCGGCCAGGGCCCCTCCGACCACCCCGACCTCGCCGCCTGGCTGCTCGAGCAGGGCATCGAGTCCATGTCCCTGAACCCCGACACCGTCGTCGACACCTGGCTCGCCCTCGCCGCAGGGGAGGCCGTCGCCCGCTCCTGACCCGCCTCCTCGTCCACCGGAGGGGGACCTGAAGCCCTTTCGTTCGTTTTGAAGGGGTTTCTGCCCGGACCAGCCCGGCAGGAACCCCTTCGAAATGAACGTAGAATCGCCCGCCGTGAACGCGCGCAGCCCCTATGTCCAGAACGTGCGCGACCTCGTCCGGCATCCGGGCGAGATGCGGGAACGGACGCTCGACATCGCGGTGCCCGAGCACCTCG
Organism: Amnibacterium sp.; assembly: GCF_051956055.1. Classification (NCBI taxonomy): domain Bacteria; kingdom Bacillati; phylum Actinomycetota; class Actinomycetes; order Micrococcales; family Microbacteriaceae; genus Amnibacterium; species Amnibacterium sp. The sequence goes on along the minus strand of NZ_JBQCGC010000026.1, from coordinate 47,429 downwards.
GCGAGGGCATGGTCGCGGTGCAGGAGGGCGCGCACCTGGCCATCGACCTGAAGCTCGAGTCCCTGCACGAGGGCGTGCTGGCCTCCGGCACGGTCGTCGGGCAGGCCGACGGGGAGTGCGCCCGCTGCCTCGCCCCCGTGTCCATCCCGGTCCAGGTCGAGTTCGCGGAGCTCTTCGGGTATCCTGCCGACGAACCGTTCGACCACCAGCTCGATGGCGACCTGCTCGATCTCGAGCCGGTGGTGCGGGACGCGGTGGTGCTGGCACTGCCCTTCCAGCCCGAGTGCGTCGGCGGTTGCGAGGACCTCGAACTCGCTCCCGGTATCAGCCTGATCACGGCCGAGACCGAGCAGGAGGAGCCTGCGGATCCCAGGTGGGCCGCGCTGCAGGGCTTCACCGCGGGGAGCGACGACAACACAGAGAAGAGATAAGCCATGGCGGTTCCGAAGCGGAAGCAGTCGCGCAGCAACACCCGTTCGCGCCGGTCGCAGTGGAAGGCCGAGGCGCCGACCCTGGTGAAGACCATCGAGAACGGCAAGGTCGTGTACTCCCTCCCGCACCGCGCCAAGGTGGTCGAGGGCTCCGACGGCGTCCCCCTGTACCTCGAGTACAAGGGCCGCCGCGTCGCCGACGCCTGACCAGGTGGGCGCGATCGCGCCCGACCGCGCGGACCTGCTCGCGGCGCTCGGCGTCGCGATCGACCCGCAGCTGCTCGAGACGGCGCTGACGCATCGCTCGTTCGCGTACGAGCACGGGACCGCGGACAACGAGCGCTTCGAGTTCCTCGGCGACAGTGTCCTTCAGCGCGCCGTGACCGCGATGCTGTTCGCGCGGTACCCGGAGGACGACGAAGGCGCGCTCGCGAAGCGCCGGGCGGGCCTCGTGTCGACGGTCGCGCTCGCGTCGATCGCCCGCACGCTCGAGCTCGGGAGGTACCTCCGGCTCGGCCGCGGTGAGGTGCTGACCCGCGGAGCCGAGAAGCCGTCGATCCTCGCGGACGCGGTGGAGGCCCTGATCGGCGCGGCCTTCCTGTCCGTCGGCAGCGAGCAGGCCGAGGCGCTCGTGCTGCGGCTCGTCCAGCCCCTCGTCGATGACCCGGCGTCCACAGGCGCCGTGACCGACCCGAAGACGGCGCTGCAGGAGGCCGCCGCGCTCCGGCATGCGCCGGCACCCGTGTACGAGGTCGCCGGCGAGGGGCCCGAGCACGCGCGCATCTTCACCGCCACAGTCACCGTCGGGGTGCTCGTCAGCGCGAGCGGGACCGGCACGAGCAAGAAGCAGGCCGAGGTCGCGGCCGCCTGGGAGGCGTACCGGGCGCTCCATGCCTGAGCTGCCCGAGGTCGAGGTCGTCCGATCCGGCCTCGAGCCCGCCGTGCGCGGCGCGGTGGTCGCGGCCGTCGAGGTGCTGGAACCCCGGTCTCTGCGGCGCCACGAGGCGGGAGCCGCGGACTTCGAGGCGCGACTGACCGGCCGCCGGCTCACCGGCGCGGTGCGCCGGGGCAAGTACCTCTGGCTGCCCGTCGAGCCGCGGTCGCACGAGGCGCCCTTCGCCGTCCTCGCGCACCTCGGCATGAGCGGGCAGATCCTGCTCCGCACCCCCGAAGCGCCTCCTGACCGGCAGCTGCGCGTGCGGCTCGCGCTCGACCATCCCGGCTGGGGCGACCTCGTCGTGGCGTTCGCCGACCAGCGGATCTTCGGCTCCCTCTCGCTCGACCCGCTCGAACCCACTCCGGACGGCCAGCCCGGAGGTCACGGCGACCCGGCCCCGCTGGTGCCGCTGCACGTGGCGCACATCGCGCGCGATCCGCTCGATCCCGCTTTCGACGACGACGGCTTCGTCGCGCGCCTGCGCGGACGCCGCACCGAGCTCAAGCGGGCGCTGCTCGATCAGACCCTCGTCTCCGGCGTCGGCAACATCTACGCCGACGAGTCGCTCTGGGCGGCGAGGCTCCATCCGGCCCGCTCCACCGCCGGGCTGCCCGTGCGCGCCGCCAGGCGGCTGCTCGCCGAGGTGCGGTCCGTGCTGGAGCGTGCGCTCGTCGACGGGGGCACGAGCTTCGACGCCCAGTACGTGAACGTGAACGGCGCCTCCGGTTACTTCTCGCAGCGGCTGAACGCCTACGGGCGGGAGGGGAAGCCGTGTCCGCGGTGCGGCCGGCCGATCGTGCGCGAGGCCTTCATGAACCGCTCGAGCCATCTCTGCCGGCACTGCCAGCGGCTCCCGCCCTCATCCGCGACCGCCTGAGCGCCGGGGCATCCCGGAGGTCCGGCGCCTAGCGTCACGGGCGTGAGGCAGGGGTGAGCGAGCTCGAGGAGCAGGTCGACGAGGCGCAGCGCACCGCTCGCCGCGCGAGCCGGAGTCCGATCGTCCGCGGCATCGGGCGGTCCGGCTACGTCGCCTCCGGTCTCCTCCGCGGCCTCATCGGGGTGCTGGCGCTCCTGCTGGGCACCGGCGCCGATGTGCCCCGCCCCGGCACCTCGGGGGCGTTCGGGACCGTGGGCGCGGTGCCGGGCGGCGTCGTGCTGCTGGCGCTGATCGCGGGCGGTGACGGCGCGCTCCTCGTCTGGCTCCTGGTGCGCGGGTTCATCGTCCGCGAGGAGAACCTGCTCGAGCGGTGGCGGCAGCGCCTCGTCCTCTGGGGTCGGGCGGTCGTCTACGGCGCGATCGGTGTCGCCGCGCTGCGGTTCGCGCTCGGCGCGCACGCGGAGGACGACGCGCAGAAGCGGCAGACCGGTCGGCAGCTGTTCGAGGTGCCGGGCGGCCAGCTCATGATCGCGGCGGTCGGCGCCGTCGTCGTCGTGGGCGTCAGCATGGTGTGGCTCGGGCTGAGCCGTCGGTTCGAGAAGACCATCGAGCTGCCCGCCGACCCCGTACCACGGCGTGCAGTGGTGGTCCTCGGCGCCGTCGCCTACCTCGCGCAGGGCGCCACCATCGCCCTCGTCGGCGGGTCGCTGCTGGTCGCGGCGTGGACCCTCGACCCCGGCCGGGTGGGCGGCCTGGACGCCGCACTCGCCGGGTTCGCCGCCAGCGCGTTCGGGAAGGCGCTGCTGCTCGCGATCGGCGTCGGCTGGATCGTGGCCGGACTGTACGCCCTGCTGCGCGCTCGCCTCGCTCGGAACGACTGAGCGGAGGTCATCCCCAGGAAACGGGGACGGGATCCTCCGCCGCCACTCAATGTTTGCAGAGATGCAAGTGATTGAGTGGAAATCCCGACGAAGGAGGGTGCATGAAGCAGAACCGGATCGCGGTCGTCACCGGAGGCAGCGCGGGACTGGGCAGGGCGATCGTCCGCGAGTTCGCCGCGCGCGGCTGGGACGTGGGCATCCTCGCCCGCGGCGAGGACGGGCTCGAAGGAGCGGCGAAGGACGTCCGGGCGGCCGGGCAGCGGGCGCTCGCGATCCCCACCGATGTGGCCGACCGGGCCGCCGTGGAAGCGGCGGCGGACCGCGTCGAGCAGGAACTCGGTCCGATCGACGTCTGGGTGAACGACGCCATGGTCGGTGTGTTCAGCGAGTTCGTGCACACGGATCCGGACGACTTCGAGCGCGCGGTGCACGTCAACTTCTTCGGGTTCGTCAACGGCACCAGGGCGGCGCTGTCCCGCATGCGGCCGCGCGGTCGCGGCGGCATCGTGCAGGTGGGGTCGGCCCTCGGCCACCGCGGCATCCCGCTCCAGTCGGCCTACTGCGCCTCGAAGCACGCGATCAAGGGGTTCACCGAGTCGGTGCTCACGGAGCTGCTGCACGAGAAGTCGCCGATCACCCTCTCCGAGGTCGACATGCCGGCGATGAACACGGTGCAGTTCGACTGGGTCAAGTCGAAGCTGCCGAAGCACGCGCAGCCCGTGCCGCCCATCTACCAGCCGGAGATCTGCGCGAAGGTCGTGGTCGACGTCGCGGAGCACCCGCGCCGGCGCACCTGGGTCGGGGAGTCGACGGTCTACACGATCATCGGCAACCGGCTCGCGACCCGGGTCGCGGACTGGTACCTCGCGAAGACCGGCTACTCGGGCCAGCAGGCGGGGGACGTCGACCTCCCCACCCTCAAGCCGAACCTGTACGAGCCGTCGAACGAGGGGGACCAGGGCGCGCACGGCGCCTTCGACCACCGGTCCATGCGGATCTCGCCCCAGACGTGGGCGATCCGCAACCGCGGCAAGGTCTACGGCGCGGGCGCGCTCGCGGGTGCGGCGCTGATCGCGGTCCTCCCGCGGCTCATCAAGCCGGCCGCGCGCGCGGTCGCGTCGTGACCGTCGTCCGCCGCGGGGCCCTGCTGACCCGGGCGGTCCTCGGCACCGCCGACCTCGCCGCTGCGCCGCTCGTCGCGGCGCTCGAGAACGGCGAAGCGGGCCCGCTGACCGTCCCGGTGTACCGGGTGCTCGGCGTCCGGCAGCTGCTGCAGGCCGCCGTCGTGCGTCCCTCCAGTCCGGCAGCCCTGCGCACCGCGGGCACGATCGTCGACGCGCTGCACGCGGCGTCGATGGTCGCGCTCGCGCTCCGCAGTCGGCACTACCGGTCGGGGGCGATCGTGCAGGCGGCCATCGCCACGGGCTTCGTCCTCAGCAGCCTCTCGCCGCGCACCCGCCTGGTCGGAGGCCGGCCGTGGTGAGCCTCACGATCACGACGCGCGGCGGCGAGCACCTCGGCATGACGGCGTTCGGCGACCCTTCGGCCGACCGGCTCGTGCTGCTGTGCCACCCGACCCCGGGCGCCGCGCTCGACCCCGAGCCGGTCGTCACCGACCGGTGGGGCGTGCAGGTGGTGACGGTCGACCGCCCCGGCTACGGCGTCTCGGAGACGGTGCCGGAGGACCGCGACTGGACGATCATCGACCACGCGAGGGACCTCGCCGAGTGGGTGCGGGCGATGGAGCGCACGGCGGACCGCATCTCCAACGCCCGGCTGGACCGGTACGGCGTCGTGGGCTGGGGCACGGGCGCACTGCTCGCCGCTGCGGTCGCGGCCGTCGACGAGAAGGTCGATCGCCTCGCCCTCGTGGATCCGCCGGCTCCGGCCCGCGCTCGACGTCTCGCCGAGGCCGCCGTCGGTGCGCCGGGACGGGTCGCGCTCGGCATCGACGACGCCACGGCCGACCTCGAGCGCCATCTCGGCCTGGGCGGCCGGGTGGATCGCATGCTGGAGGAGGCGGCGATGCAGGGCGACGTCGGCGTCCAGCACGACGCGCGGCTCTTCGGGGACGACGCGTGGCTCGACCAGCTCCGCGGCCTGCGGGCTGCGACCCGGATCTGGGCCGGCAGCGAGACGCCGTGGATCGAGGAGCAGGACGCTCGGTTCTGGGTCGACCGCATCCCGGGTGCTGAGGCGGTCAGGGTGCGCGACAGCGGCCCGCTGACCATCGCGTCCGCGTGGAGCCGCATCCTCGAGCACGTCGCACCGAACCACGGCTCCGTCGCCGAGCAGCTGCGCGACAGCGGCACCGTCCGGCTGGCGGACGTCGATCCCGTCGAGCCCGAAAGGGGTTGACCCCGCGGCGCGAAGCGCGTCGCATCGAGAACGGAACAGCCGGCGATCCCGCCGGAAGCGACGGTCCGGAGCGGGCCGGGACAGGGAGTGCACACATGGCCACCGTGAGCGAGTTCGTGATCCGGCGGATCCAGGAATGGGGCGTGACCCGCGTCTTCGGATTCCCCGGCGACGGTGTCGGCGAGCTGGACGGCATGCTCGGCAAGACCGCCAGGAAGGGGGAGGGGCTGTCCTACGTGCGCCCCACCCACGAGGAGATCTGCGCGTTCATGGCGACCGCGCACGCGAAGTTCACGGGCGAGGTCGGGGTGTGCATCGCGACGTCGAGCCCCGGCGCCTTCCACCTGATCAACGGGCTGTACGACGCGAAGAGCGACAACGTGCCCGTCGTCGCCTTCGTCGGCCAGCAGGGCCTCGCCTCCTTCGGCACCTTCACCCAGCAGGAGGACAACCTCGAGCGCGTCTTCGCGGACGTCGCCTGCTACGTGCAGACGATCGTGACCCCGGAGAACGCGCAGGCGGTCATCGACACCGCCTTCCGCACCGCGCTCGCCCGGCTGCAGCCGGCCGTGGTCGTGCTCCCGCACGACGTGCAGGGCATGGACGCGGGGGCGCTGTCCCCGGAGCACTGGGTCTCCCGCTCGAGCGCCGTCCCGGCGTCCACGCGGATCACCCCACCCGAGGACGAGCTGCGTCGCGCCGCGGAGGTGATCAACGCGGGGAAGAAGGTCACCTTCCTCGTCGGGGCCGGAGCGAAAGGCGCGACCGACGAGGTGCTCGCCGCTGCGGAGCGCGTCGGCGCCGGGCTCGTCACCGCCCTCCGGGGCAAGGAGGTCGTGCCCTCAGACGTGCCCTACCACACGCAGCAGGTCGGGCTGCTCGGCTCGCTGCCGAGCCTGAACCAGATCAACGGCTGCGACACCATCGTGCTGCTCGGCACGAACTACCCGTACGGCGAGTACCTGCCGAAGACCGGTCAGGCGCGGGGCGTGCAGGTCGACCTGAAGCCCGAGCAACTCGGCCTCAGGTACCCGACCGAGGTGAACCTGTGGGGCGACGTCAAGTCGACGCTCACCGCGCTGCTCCCGATGCTCGAGCAGCAGACCGACCGCTCGTGGCAGGAGCAGATCGCGAAGGAGTGGCACGACTGGGAGCAGGAGATGGAGGCACAGGCGATGCTCTCCTTCCCCGACGGCGGCAACCCGCGGCGCCTCTTCCACGAGCTGAACAAGCGGCTGCCGCACGGGGCGATCGTCACGTGCGACGCGGGCACGACCGCCGACTGGTACGGCCACCACATCCGCCTGAAGCGGGGCATGAAGGGCGACCTGTCCGGCCGCCTCGCGAGCATGCTCGCCGCGATGCCGTACGCGACCGCCGCGAAGTTCGCGTTCTCCGACCGGACGGTGATCTGCACGATCGGCGACGGCGCATTCCAGATGCTCGGCATGAACGAGCTGATCACGGTGAAGAAGTACCTCGCGTCGTGGGACGACCCCACGTTCATCGTCGTCGTGATGCACAACGACGACCTGGCGCAGGTGTCGTGGGAGATGCGCACCGAGGACGGCAACCCCGTGTGGAAGGGCTCGCAGGACGTCGAGAGCGTCGACTACGCGGGCTGGGCCGAGCTGCTCGGGTTCAAGGGGATCCGCGTCCGGCGCGACGAGGACGCGGCCGCGGCGGTCGAGGAGGCGCTCGCGCACCGGGGCGTCACGGTGATCGACGACTACGTGACCCGCAACGCCCCGCCGCTGCCCGCGAAGATCACCGCGCAGTACCGGAACAACACCATCAAGTCCTTCGCGAAGGGGGATCCCCTCGCACCGGCGGCCCTCGTGGACTCCGCGGAAGGGCTCGTCGCCGAGGGCGTCGAGCGGGTCAAGGGTGCGCTGCACCTCGGCGACAAGGAGGACTGACCGATGGCCGCCACGCTGCTCCCGAGCCCGATCGTCCGCCCGGCGGACCCCGCGGGCGACGTCGATGTCGAGACCCTCCGGCGCGCGCTCGTCGCGAACGTCGACGGGGAGGTGCGCTTCGACGAGGGGTCCCGCGCGACCTACGCCACCGACTCCTCGAACTACCGCCAGGTCCCGATCGGGGTCGTCGTGCCGAGGACGATCGACGCCGGCGTGCGGGCCGTGCAGATCTGCTCCAGGTACGGCGCGCCCGTGCTGTCCCGCGGCGGCGGCACGAGCCTCGCAGGCGAGTGCACGAACACCGCCGTCGTGATCGACTGGACGAAGTACTGCAACCGGGTCGAGCACCTCGACGTGGATGCGAAGGTCGCGCTCGTCCAGCCCGGCATCGTGCTCGACGAGCTGAACGCGTTCGTCGCGCCGCACGGCCTCATGGTGGGCCCGAAGCCCGCCACGCACGACCGCTGCACGATCGGCGGCATGCTCGGGAACAACTCGTGCGGCTCCACCGCCCAGGCCTACGGCAAGGCGGTCGACAACGTCCGGCGGATGGAGGTGCTGCTCTACGACGGCACGCGCATGTGGGTCGGCGGTGACGGCGACCGGTTCGACGAGGTGGTGCGCGCGGGCGGGCGGCCCGCGGAGATCTACCGCGGGCTGAAGTACCTGGCGGAGGAGTACGGCGACGACATCCGCTCCCGCTACCCCGACATCCCGCGTCGCGTCTCCGGGTACAACCTCGACGACCTGCTGCCCGAGAAGGGCTTCGACCTGGCGCGTGCCCTGACGGGCTCGGAGGCGACGCTCGTCACGATCCTGCGCGCCGAGGTGACGCTCGTGCCGACCGTGCCCGCGCAGCGCTTCGTGATGCTCGGGTACCCGGACGTCGCCTCCGCCGCGGACCACACGACACTCATCAACCCGCACGAGCCGATGATCTTCGAGGGCCTGGACCGGCGGCTCATCGACCACGAGAAGGTCAAGCACCTGAACCCGACCGCCCTCGATCTGCTGCCGGAGGGCGACGCCTGGCTGCTGCTCGTGTTCGGCGGCAAGGACGACGACGAGGCGAAGCGGCGTGCCGACGCGCTCGTCGAGGCCGTCCGCGGGACCGAGCACCCGCCGTCGGTCGCGGTCTTCGAGAAGCCCGAGGACCAGGAGCACATCATGAAGGTGCGCGAGTCGGGCCTCGGCGCGACCGCGTGGGTGCCGGACGAGCACTCCACCTGGCCCGGGTGGGAGGACGCGGCGGTGCCGCCGGACCGGCTCGGCGACTACCTCCGGGACTTCCGGGACCTGCTCGACGAGTTCGGGTTCGGGCGCACCGCGATCTACGGCCACTTCGGTCAGGGGTGCGTGCACTGCCGCATCCCGTTCGACTTCACGACGAAGCGCGGCATCGCCCACTTCGAGCAGTTCATCGAGCGGGCGGCGCACCTCGTCGTCGACTACGGCGGCTCCCTCTCCGGGGAGCACGGCGACGGCCAGGCCCGCGGCCCGCTGCTGCCGATCATGTTCGGCGACCGCCTGATCGAGGCGATGGAGCGGATGAAGGCGCTGTTCGACCCCACGGACCGGATGAACCCGGGCAAGGTCGTGCAGCCCTACGGTCCCGCCGAGAACCTGCGCCTCGGCACGGACTACCGGCCGCACGTGGGGTCGACCCACTTCGCGTACCCGGAGGACCGCGGGCTGTTCGAGAACGCCGCCCTCCGCTGCGTCGGGGTCGGTGCCTGCCGGTCCCACGAGGGCGGTGTGATGTGCCCCTCCTACCGGGCGACGGGGGAGGAGGAGCACTCCACCCGCGGCCGCTCCCGGCTGCTGTTCGAGATGGTGAACGGCAAGCAGAAGGGCGGGCCGATCCAGGACGGCTGGCGGAGCGAGGCGGTGAAGGACGCGCTCGACCTCTGCCTGTCGTGCAAGGGGTGCAAGAGCGACTGCCCGGTGAACGTCGACATGGCGACGTACAAGGCCGAGTTCCTGTCGCACCACTACAAGGGGCGGCTCCGGCCGCTGGCGCACTACTCGATGGGGTGGCTACCGCTCTTCGCGCGGTTCGCGCACCTCGCGGCGCCGCTCATCAACACGCTGACGCACGCGCCCGTGCTCCGGACCGTCGTCCGCGCGGCAGGCGGTGTCGACCAGGGGCGGCCCCTGCCGACCTTCGCCCCGGAGCGGTTCAGCGACTGGTTCCGGCGGCGGAAGCCGGTCGGCACGGGGCTGCGCGGCGACGTGCTGCTGTTCCCCGACACCTTCAACAACACGATGCACCCGGCGGTGGCGAAGGCCGCGGTGACCGTGCTCGAGGAGGCGGGGTACCGGGTCGTGCTGCCGGAGCAGACGCTCTGCTGCGGGCTCACCTGGGTCTCGACGGGGCAGCTCGACGTCGCGAAACGGATGCTCAAGCACACGGCGCATACCCTCGCGCCGTACTTCCGGCGCGGTGTGCCGCTCGTCGGCCTCGAGCCGAGCTGCACGGCCGTGTTCCGGTCGGACGGCCCGGACCTGCTGCCGGAGGACGAGGACGTGAAGCTCCTGAAGGAGCACACGAAGACGCTCGCCGAGCTGCTCGACGCGACCGACGGCTGGCTGCCGCCGAAGATCGACCGCAAGGCCGTCGTGCAGCCGCACTGCCATCAGCACGCGGTGCTGAGCGTCGACGCCGACCAGCGCATCCTCGCCCAGGCCGGCATCGACGCCCAGGTCCTCGGCGGCTGCTGCGGCCTCGCCGGCAACTTCGGGTTCGAGAAGGGCCACCTCGACGTGTCGATCGGCGCCGCCAAGCACGAGCTGCTGCCCGCGGTGAACGCGGCGGACCCGGACGTGCTCGTCCTGGCGGACGGCTTCAGCTGCCAGACGCAGACCGAGCACCTCTCGAACGGCCGCGGCGCCATGCACCTCGCGGAGATCCTCGCGCTGGGCATCCAGGAGGCGAAGCTCGGGGCGAAGCCCGAGCGGCTGATCGAGCGCCCGGGAAGACGCCACCGCGTCAGCCGTCGGCGCATCGCCCGCGTGCATCCGTTCGGGAAGGCGAGCCGTCCGGACGGCGGCTCGTGATCGACTGCGAGGCGCGCGCGTACCGCGTCCCCACGCCGCAGCCCGAGGCCGACGGCACCGCGACGTGGAGCGCCACGACCGTCGTGACCGTCCTGCTCACCGTCGACGGCGAGCAGGGCCTCGGGTGGTCCTACACGGAGGCCGCCGCGGCGGCAGTCGTGCAGGACGTGCTCGCGCCACTGCTCGCGGACGCGGACCCCGAGGACATCCCCGCCGTCCGGGACACCATCCTCCGGCGGCTCCGCAACGCGGGCGCCACCGGGATCGGGGCCGCTGCGCTGTCCGCCGTCGACGTCGCGCTCTGGGATCTCAAGGCCCGCCGCCACGCGATGTCCCTCAGCGCCCTTCTCGGCCGCGCGCGGGATCGGGCGCCGATCTACGGGAGCGGCGGCTTCACGACCTACGACGACGCCACGACGGCGGCCGAGCTCGAGCACTGGCTCGCACTCGGCGCTGGGGCCGTGAAGATCAAGATCGGCGAGTCGTTCGGGAGCGACGCGGAGCGCGACCTCGCCCGCGTCGCGCTCGCCAGACGGGTCGTCGGCGGGGGAGTCGAGCTGTTCGTCGACGCGAACGGCGGCTACTCCGTCGGGCGCGCGGTGCGGATGGGGCAGGTGCTGCACGATCTCGACGTCCGCTGGTTCGAGGAGCCGGTGAGCGCCGACTTCCCCCGCCGGCTGGCGGAGGTGCGGCGCCAGGTCGCGATCGACGTCGCCGCGGGCGAGTACGTGTGGCGCGCAGGCGACGCGGAGGCGCTGCTGGCGGCCGACGCGGTCGACTGCCTGCAGCTGGACGTCACCCGCTGCGGTGGCTACACGGGCTTCCTCGACTGCAGCGCGATGGCGGCGGGGTGCGGGCTCGACGTCTCCGTCCACTGCGGCCCGCACCTCGCGCTGCCCGTCGCGCTCACCACCCCGAACCTCCGGCACATCGAGTACTTCGTCGATCACGAGCGCGTCGACACCGCGCTCTTCGCGGGGCTGCCGACCGTCGAGGACGGGGCGCTCGTCCCGCGTCCCGGCGCGGTCGGGCACGGGATGACCGTGCGTCCGGAGGCCGACGCCCTGCGGATCGCCTGATGCAGCTGCTGAACGTCGCGCTCGCGATCTTCGCTGGCACCGCGCTCCTGCTCAACCTCTTCGCCGCACCCCTGGCCCGATGGAGCCTGCCGGCTCCGCTGCTCGCGCTGCTCGTCGGCGTGCTGATCGGACCCGGGGCGCTCGGGGTGATGCGGATCGACGACATCGGCGGTCACGACGTGCTCGAACAGGTCGCCCGCCTGACCGTCGGGGTGGGGCTCATCGGCATCGCGCAGCGGCTGCCCTCCGGATACTGGCGCCGCAGGTGGCGGTGGATCCTCGGCAGCATCGTGATCGGGATGCCGGTCGCGCTGCTCGTGTCCGGCGCCCTCCTGTGGGCGCTGCTCGGGCTGCCGCTGCTGATCGCCGTCCTGGTGGGGGCGATCATGACCCCGACCGACCCGATCGTCACCACCCCGATCGTGACCGGCGGCTTCGCGACCTCCCACGTGCCGCGAACGGTCCGGCTCGACCTGTCGAGCGAGAGCGGGGTGAACGACGGGTTCGGGTACCCCTTCGTCTTCGCGCCGATCCTGCTGCTCACCGAGCCCGTGGCGAAGGCCTGGCGCGACCTCGCCGCCTCGACGGTGCTGTTCGAGGTGCTCGGCGCGATCGTGCTCGGACTCGGTCTCGGATTCGTCGTCTCGCAGCTGTTCCGGTGGGCGCAGCGCTTCTCCTGGATGGAGCAGACGTCGAAGCTCGGCTTCTTCCTGCCGTTCGGTCTGCTCGTGCTCGGCCTGCTGAAGGTGATCGGCACCGACGGCATCCTCGCCGTGTTCGTCGCCGCGGCCGTCTTCGGTCAGCGGGTGTCGAACGCCGCCGAGGCGGAGCAGTCGTCGCTCGACGACGCCGTCAACCGGTTCTTCTCCGTGCCCGCGTTCCTGCTGCTCGGCATCGCGCTGCCGTTCGGGGCGTGGGGCCGGCTCGGTGTGTGGCCCGCCGTTGTGGTCTTCCTCGCGCTCGTGGTGCGCCGGCTCGCGGCGATCTGGGTGGGCCGCGCGGTCTTCGCGGACCTGCACGACCGGTCGCAGACGCTGTTCATGAGCTGGTTCGGCGCGGTGGGGGTCTCCGGCCTGTACTACGCCCTGCTCGCCGAGCGGATGACCGGCTCGAAGCTGGTGTTCCCGCTCGTGACGATGGCGATCGTGCTCTCCGTGCTGCTGTACGGGCTCACGTCCGCACCGTTCAGCCGGCTCATCGCCAGGCGGAGCGACCCGAGCGAGCTCACGAGCTGACGCCGCGCGTCAGGCGCGATCGCCCACGAGCTCGCGCTGCACGTCCTCCAGCGAGCGCCCCTTCGTCTCCGGCACCTTCAGGAGGAAGAACACGAACGCGGCCACGCCGATCCCCGCGTACAGAAAGAACGTGCCCTGCTTCGTGATCGCGTTCGACAGGGTGAGGAACGTGCCCGCGACGACGAAGTTCGAGAGCCAGTTCGCGATCGTCGACACCGACATCGCCTTGCTCTTGACGCCCGTCGGGTAGATCTCCGAGATCATCAACCAGAACACGGGCCCGAGCCCGATCGCGTACGCGGCGATGTACAGGATCAGCAGCAGCAGCGCCGCGATCCCGACCGCCTGCTGGATCGCGGGGACGAGGAAGAACACGGCCAGCCCGACGAGGGCGACGACCGCGACGGCGGTGCCCGAGAGCAGCAGCTTCCTCCTGCCCACCCGGTCGAGCAGGAGGACGGCGACGATCGTGAACACGACGTTCGTCACGCCGACGAACACGGTCTGCGCGATCGAGCCGCTGTTGCTCAAGCCGGTCTGCTTGAGGATCGTCGGCGCGTAGTAGATGACGGTGTTGACCCCGATGAACTGCTGAGCGAGCGCGAGCCCCAGCCCGACGAGGAGCAGCGGCCGGACCCGCTTCCCGAGCAGGTCCTTCCAGGAGCTCGTCGCCTCCGCCTCCGCGGTCTCGCGGATACCGCCCAGCTCCTCGTCGACGTCCGCCTCCTCGTCCTCGCTCCGCAGCCGCTCCAGCACCTCGCGCGCCTCGTCGTCCCGGTCCTGCTGGACGAGCCACCGAGGCGTGTGCGGCACGGTGAGCATGCCGATCGCGAGCGCGGCGCCGGGGATCACGGCGATGCCGAGCATCCAGCGCCAGGTGCCGGGGACGTGCGCGAACGCGCTGTCCACGAGGTACGAGACGAGGATCCCGGTCGTGACGGCGAGCTGGTTGAAGGAGACGAGACCGCCCCGCACCCGCGGCGGCGACACCTCGGAGATGTACAGCGGGGAGACGAAGGAGGCGCTGCCGACCGAGAGGCCGAGCAGCGCACGGAACGCGATGAGCATCGGCACGGAGACCGAGAAGGCGCAGCCGATCGCCCCGACCACGTAGAGGCTGCCCGAGATCACCTTCGTCCACTTCCGCCCGATGCGGTCGGCGAGGAAGCCGCTGCCGAAGGCCCCGACCATCGCCCCGAGGAGCAGGACGGAGACGATCCACTCCTGCTCGACGGCGTTCGCGTGCAGATCCTTCTGGATGTAGAGGACCGCGCCGGAGATGACCCCGGTGTCGTAGCCGAAGAGCAGACCGCCGATCGCGGCGACGACCGCGGCGCGGATCAGGACACCGTTCCCGGCGCTCCGCATGTCGGAGAGGAAGTTCGTCATGACGCCCCGATTCCTTGCATCATTGCAACGGTTTGACGGTAGGTGCCGAGCCTGGACGCCGGCCTCACCGCGGCAGCGCGGATCCTCGCGGGCGTCGGGTGCGCGTCCGGGGGTGCTCGAACCGCGTCGCTCGTGATCGCCCGCGCGGTGTCGCCGCCGCCGTGGCGTGTCCGCGCTCGTCCGTAGGATCGCCGGGATGTCCACGGCCGAGCGAGCGACCACCGGCAGCGCGGCGTTCCGGCTGACGCTCGCCGGCACCCTGGTCTCGGCGCTGGGCCAGGGGCTGACCCTCCCGTACCTGTTCGTGTACCTCAACCAGGTGCTCGGCACGTCGCTGCCCGTGGCGGGCGTCGTGCTCGCCCTCGCCTCCGTCGTCGGGCTCGCGACGAGCGCGCTCGGCGGCTCCATCGGCGACCGCGTGGGGCTCGGGCGGCTCGCCTGGATCGGCCTGCTGGTGCAGGCGACCGGGACGGCGCTGCTCGCCGTCGCGTCGGTGCCGATCGTCGCCGCCGCGGGCGCGGCGTTGAACGCCGCGGGCAACGCGCTCGTGTGGCCCGCACTGAACGGCCTCATCGCCCTGCAGGTGCCGGAGTCGCGCCGGTCCCGTGCCTACGCCGTGCGGTTCGGTCTGCTGAACGCGGGCATCGGGATCGGCGGCCTCCTGTCGGGTTGGCTCGTGTCCATCCAGCGGCCGGTCAGCTTCCATCTCGTCTACGCGGTCGACGCGACGACCACGGCCGCGTTCGCCGCGCTGATCCTGCTCGGCCTCCGCAGCGCCCCCGGCTACGGTCCTGGCCCGGTGCATCACGAGGCCGCGATGCGCGGCGGCTACGCGGCCGTGCTGCGCGACCGTGCGTTCGTCGGCTACCTGGTGGTGGCGCTGGCGCTCGGCGTGTTCGGGTACGCCCAGTTGAACGGGCCGTGGGCCGCGTTCGTCATCGGCGCAGGCGGCAGCACGACGCAGATCGTCGGGTTCGCCTTCGCGGCCAACACCGCGGCCATCGTCGTGCTGCAGCTCGGTGTCGAGCGGGTCACCCGTCACGTCCGGCGCAGCCGCCTGCTCGCGGCCACCGCGCTCGTCTGGGCGGCCGCGTGGGCGATCACCGGCCTCGCGGCGCTGCCGGTGTTCCGTGGACCGGTCGCCGACATCGGCTTCATCGTCGCGCTCGCCGTGTTCGGGTTCGGCGAGACGTTCTACAGCCCGGTGGGCGGCGGCATGCCGAACGCGCTCGCGCCGGAGCACCTCCGGGGGCGCTACAACTCGCTCGCCGCGGCGACCTGGCCGCGCGGCGGGTTCATCGGACCGCCGATCGCGGGTGCGCTGCTCGCCGGCATGCCCGCCTCCTGGGTCGCCGTGCTCCTCGTGGGCATGCTCGCGACGGCGGTCGCGGCCGCCGTGCTCGGCGCCCGCCTCCCGGCCAGGGTGGAGCGGCCTGCGGCCTGACCGCGGCGGCTCCGCGGGGTCAGCGCGGGGCCACCCGGCCGTCGGATCGCGGCAGCTCGAGCACGAACCGGGCACCCGGAGGCGTCCTGGCGTGCTCGGCGTGCACCCGGCCGCCCATCCGGCTCGCGAGGCGCGTCGCGATCGACAGCCCCAACCCGGTGCCGACCGCCCGGGTCTCCCGGTAGCGCTCGCGCAGCAGACCGCGCGTGAACGCGTCCGCGAGGTCGTCGTCGGAGAGGCCGGGCCCCGAGTCCTCCACCGCCACCCCGGCGGTCGTCGGCCTGCGCACCGCGACGAGTGCGACCTCGCCGCCCGCCGGCGTCGCACGGAGCGCGTTCTCGACCAGGCCGTCGAGGACCTGACGGACCCGTCGCGCGTCGGCGAGGGCGTCGACGTCGGTGTCGAAGCCCTCGAGCCGCAGCGTGATCCCGGCCCCGTCGGCCCGGCCCCGCCAGGCCTCCACCGCTTCGGCGGCGATCCCGCCGAGCTCGATCGGGGTCGGCACCACGGAGAAGTCGTCCGCCTCCAGGCGGGCGAGCTCGAGGAGATCGGCGGTGAACCGCTCGACCCGCTCGGTCTCGGCGACGAGGACGGCACCCACCTCCTGCACCCGGGCGCCGGTGATCAGGCCGTCCGCGAGCGCCTCGCCGTAGCCGCGGAGCGCCGTCAGCGGGGTGCGCAGCTCGTGCGAGACGGAGAGCAGGAACTCGCGTTGCCGGCCCTCGCTCTGGGCGAGGGCGAGATCGAGCGCGCGCAGGGCGTCGGCCACATCGCCGACCTCGCCGGGGGCGTCCGGCGGCACCGGCACCCCGCGCTCGCCTCGGGCCAGCCGGCGTGCGACGACCGCGGTCGCGGCGAGCGGCCGCGCGATCCTGCGGGACAGCCACACGGCCGCCACGGCCGCGACCACCAGCGCGACGAGGAGGACGACGAGGATCCGGGTCACGAGCTCGCCGATGGTCCGGGTCAGCGCCGTCTGGGGTCGCGTCAGCACGATCGCGCCGCCGTCGGGGATCGGGCGCGCCTCCACGAGCTGCACCCGGCCGCCCTGATCGACGGTGGTCGAGACGTCCTCCCCGGAGCCCGTCGCTGATCGACCCGCCGCAGCGACCGCGTCGACCAGCGCCTGCCGCCCGAGCGCGGTCGTGGCCGCCACCGAGCCGTCCGGGTCGAGCACCACGAGCACCGAGCCGTCGAGCCCTCTTCCGACCCGGCGGAGGAACCGCGGCGTCGCCAGCCTGGCCGACTGCAGGGTGACGAGGGACGCCTGCGCGACGAGCTCGCTCCGCTGCTCCGACGCGGCCGACGCCCGGGCGAGCTGCACGGTCGCGAGCCCCGCCGCGACCGTCGTCGCCAGCACCAGCCCGATCGAGAGGAGCAGGATCCGGAGCGACAGCCCGCGCATCAGCCCGCGTCCGCCGCGTAGCCGACGCCGCGGGAGGTGCGGATCGGGGAGGCGTCGCCGAGCTTCGCCCGCAGCTGCGCCACGTGCACGTCGACGGTCCGGCCGCCGCTGTAGTCGGCCTGCCCCCACACGCTCGCGAGCAGCTGCTCGCGCGTGAACACCCGACCGGGAGCGCTCATCAGCTTGGCGAGCAGGTCGAACTCCGTCGCGGTGAGGTCGACCCTGCGGCCTGCGGCCGTGACCGTCCGCCGCTCCTGATCGAGCGAGACGGCGCCGAGCGAGATCGGGGCCGCGGCGGCGGGGAGCGCCGCGCGGCGGAGGAGCCCCCGCACCCGCGCCACGAGCTCCCGCGGCGAGAACGGCTTCGTGAGGTAGTCGTCGCCGCCGAGCTCGAGGCCGAGCAGGCGGTCGATCTCCTCGTCGCGCGCGGTCACGAAGACGACCGGCGTCCAGTCGCCGCGGGCGCGTAGCGCGCGGCACACGTCGAGGCCGTCCCGGCCGGGCAGGCCGACGTCCAGCACGATCGCGACCGGTCGCAGCCGCTCGATCGCGGCCAGGGCGGCGTCGCCGTCCCGTTCGACGTGCACGCCGAACCCCGCGTCCGTCAGGTAGAGGCGCTCGAGGTCGGCGATCGCGCGCTCGTCCTCGGCGACGAGCACGAGCCCCTTGGCGTCCACGGGCGCCATTCAACCGCCAGGATCGCCCGCGCGCCGGGACCGGCCCTGCGCGGTTTACACGCCTCGAACATTCCCCGCACACCGTCCGGGCACCGCGCCCGCACACTCCTTGCACCGGCCGCGAGAGCGCCCGGCCAGAACACCCCTCGACGAGAGACGAGACCACCGTGATCAACCCCCTCCGCACCGTCCGCCGCAAGACCGTGCTCATCGCGTCCGGCACCGCGGTGCTGCTCGCCGTCGGCGGCGGGACCGCCGCGATGGCGGCGACGAACGACGGGACGCCGACCCCCTCCAGCAGCCCGTCCAGCACCGCCGCCGCGTGCGCGCTGCACCTGCGCGCCGAGCTGGTGGGCGCGATGCCGAAGCAGCTGAGGGCCGACCTGAAGACCCTCCGCTCCGAGCCCAAGGGCACCGCTCGCGCGGCCGAGCGCAAGGCGATCCGCGAGAAGGCGCTGACCGGCGGCTACGGCGTGCAGGCGGAGCAGATCGCGCGCATCGCGGGCGGCGGCAAGGCCGTTCGGCGTGCGCTCGCGGCCGAGCTGCCCGCCTCGTTGCGCGCCGACCTGAAGACGCTGCGCGGGATGCCGGCGAAGAGCACGGAGCGGAAGGCGGAGGCGCAGCAGATCGAGCAGAAGGCGCTCGCGGGCGACTACGGCACGACGATCGAGAACAACGTCAAGACCGTGCAGGCCCGGTTCCAGCAGCACTGCGCCGCGAAGTCGAGCTGATCCGCAGCCCCGCCGCGCCGACGCGCGGTGCGCACCCTCGCGCGGGAGGTCCTCCTCCCGCGCGAGGGTGCTGAGCAGCGCGGGATGGAACGATGGTGGTGTGCCGCAGGATCCCGTCGAGACCGCCCGCCGGCTCGCGGAGGAGGTGCTGCTCCCGGACGCCGCCGCCGTGGACGGGGCCGAGCGCATCCCGGACGCGCACCTCGCCGCGCTCGACGCCGCCGGGCTGACCGGCCTCGCCGCGGCCGGCGCAGACCTCGCGACCCGCTTCGACGTGACCGCCGCGCTCGCCGGTGGCTGCCTCGCGACCGCGTTCGTGTGGCTGCAGCACCAGGGCGCGCTCGCCGCGACGGCGGCCGCGGAGGGTCCGGTCGCCGACCTCGTGCCGGAGCTCGCCTCCGGGCGCCTCCGGGCCGGCCTCGCCATCACCGCCGTGCGCGGACCGGATCCGCTGCGATTGCGCAGGGCCGGCGCCCGCCTCGTGCTGACGGGCAGCGCGCCGTGGGTCACGGGCTGGGGGACGGTCGACGTCCTCCGGGTCGCGGCGATCGACGACGACGGCCGGGTCACGACGGCGCTCGTCGACGTCGGGGAGCGGATGCATGCCGAGCCGACCCGGCTCGTCGCCGCGAACGCGTCCGCGACCGTCACCCTCGCGTTCGACGACGTCGTCGTGCCGGAGGATCGGCTGCTCGACTCGGTGTCTCCGGAGGCGTGGGCGCGCGCCGATGCGGCGGGACTCGCGACCAACGGCGCGCTCGCGCTCGGTGTGGCGGCGAGGGCGGCGGACTGGATCGGTTCCGCGTCGCTGGCCGAGGGGATCCGGCTCGCGCGCGAGCACGTCTGCACGGTCGATCCGGCCGTCCTGCCGTCAGCGAGGGCCGGCTGCTCGACCACCGCGCTCGTCGCGGCGGGCGCCCTCGCCGCGCACGACGGCTCGCGCGGCCTCCTCGCCGGGTCGCGCGCGGACCGCCTCCGGCGCGAAGCGCACTTCCTGCTCGCGTTCGGCTCCCGGCCCGCGATCCGCGAGGAGGTCCTCCAGCGGCTGCACGCCTGATCGCTGCGGGGGCGCTCCGCGGCTGATGGGGCCGCGCGCGCTGCCCCATCAGCCGCGCCGGGCCCCCGGAGCGCCAGGGCCGGGTGTCGCCGCCGGTCGGTAGCCTCGTGACGTGCACCTGAAGAGCCTCACGCTCAAGGGGTTCAAGTCGTTCGCGCAGCCGACCACCTTCGCGTTCGAACCGGGCGTGACCTGCATCGTGGGGCCGAACGGCTCCGGCAAGTCGAACGTGGTCGACGCCCTCGCGTGGGTGATGGGGGAGCAGGGCGCGAAGAACCTCCGCGGCGGGTCGATGGCGGACGTCATCTTCGCCGGTACCTCCACCCGCGGCCCCCTCGGCAGGGCGGAGGTGACGCTGACGATCGACAACGCGGACGGCGCGCTGCCGATCGAGTACAGCGAGGTCGCGATCAGCCGCACCCTGTTCCGCGACGGGCGCAGCGAGTACGCGATCAACGGCGGCGCGGTCCGGCTGCTCGACGTGCAGGAGCTGCTCTCGGACTCGGGGCTCGGGCGCGAGATGCACGTCATCGTGGGGCAGGGGCAGCTCGACGCGGTGCTGCGGGCGACCCCGGAGGAGCGTCGCGGGTTCATCGAGGAGGCGGCCGGCATCCTCAAGCACCGCAGGCGCCGCGAGCGGACGCTGCGGAAGCTCGAGGCGATGCAGGCGAACCTCACACGGCTCACCGACCTGAAGGACGAGCTGCAGCGGCAGCTGAAGCCGTTGGGTGCGCAGGCGGAGATCGCGCGGGAGGCGGGGGAGATCCAGGCCGCGGTCCGGGAGTCGCGGACGAGGCTCCTCGCCCACGACGCCGCGCGCCTCGTGGCGTCCGTCACGATGCTCACGGCCGAGCAGGCGGAGGTGAACGCGGCGCAGCACGTGGCCCAGGACGCGGAGCGCACCCTCGAGGCCCGGGCGACGGCGCTCGAGCGCTCGTCCGGCGGTGAGGCCCTCGACGCCCTCCGGCGCACCGCGGTCGAGCTCGAGGGCGTGCAGCAGCGGTTCCGCGCACTGACCCAGACCGTCGCGACGAGGGTCGCGCTGCTCGCACCAGACGAGGTGCCCGCGGCCGCCTCCGGCCCGAGCGCCGCCGAGCGGGCGGACGCGGCGGCCGCCATCGCAGCGCTGGAGGCGCGTGCGGAGTCGCTGCAGGTCGCCCGCCGCACCGCGCAGGAGGCCGTGACCCGCGCCCAGGAGCGGCTCGACGAGGTGGACCGCCGGATCGCGGCCGACGCGGCCGCCGTGCAGGAGTTCGACCGCGCGATCGGCGCACTCGAGCGGGATGCGGCGTCGGCGGCCTCCCGAGCGGCCGCCGCCGAGGCGGAGGCGACCCGGCGCGCCGCCGCCGCGGACGCGGCCAGGGGGCGTGCGGCGCAGGCGGCCGAGGCCCTCGCCGCGCTGCCGGAGGCGCCGGAGGACGTGGAGGCGGCGGACGCCCCTGCCGGCCGGGACGCGTTGCGCGACGCGGGTGCCGAGGCCGACGCGGCGCGGACCGCGCTCCACGCGCTCGAACGCGAGCAGAGCGCGGTGGAGGCGCGGCTCACGGCGCTCCGGGCGGCGACCGCGGCGCCGCCCGCGGTGGCGGACGTGCTCGCCGCGGTCGACGGGGCGCGGCGGCTGCAGGACGTGCTCGACATCGAACCGCGCTGGCGCGCGGCGATCGGCGCGGTGCTCGGCCCGCTGCTCGACGCCGCGGTCGTCGCCGACCCCGTCGCGGCCGCGGGCGCCGTCGCCCCGCTCGGCGCGGTGGATCTCGTCGCCGAGCACGCCGCGCAGCGGGCGCCCGGCCCATCGGCGGGCGCGACGCCGGCCGCGTCGGTCGTCCGCGGCCCCTCCGGCGTGCTGGCGCTGCTCCGCGGCGTCGTGCTCGTCGACGACCTCGCCTCCGCAGCCGTCGTCGTCGCGGACACGGATCTGGTCGCGGCGACCGCGAGCGGCGAGCTGGTCACCGCGGCCCGCCTGCGCACCGCAGGCGCGGCGTCGACGGGCGTCGAGCTGGCCGCGGAGCGGGACGCCGCGGCACGGGAGGCGGAGCGGCTGGCGGACGAGGTCGCGCGCGCACGGGACCGAGCGACGGCGGCCGCGGCGGCGCAGCGCGCCGCCCGCGCCGAGGTGGAGGCCACCGAACGCCGTGCGCGGGAGCGCGTCGACGCGGCGCGCGCGGCGGAGCGCCGCCGGGCCGGGGCGGTCGCCGCCGCGGACGCCGCGGCCGCGGAGCTCGCGCGCGCGACCGCGCAGGCGGAGGAGGCGGCGGCGCGGCGAGCGGAGGCGATCGCGGCGAGGGACGCCGCCGCGGCAGCGGTCGATGCGGCGCGCGGGCGGGAGCGGCCCGTCGTGGACGGGGGAGCCCGGGTGCCGCTCGTGACCGAGCTCGACGCGGCCCGCGAGGCGGCGGTGGCTGCGCGCCTGGAGGCGGAGACCCTGCAGGAACGGCTCCGCGCGGAGCGGGCCCGGCTCCGATCGCTCGAGGACCGCGCGGAGGCCGCCGAGCGCGCGGCGGAGCGGGCCGCCCGCCGGGCCGCCGAGCGGCTGCTGCAGCGGGAGGCCGCGGAGGCGGTGCTCGCCGAGCTGCCGGCCTGGCAGGCGTCGGTCGACGCCTCCGTGACCGAGGCGCGCACGCGGCTCGCGCTCGCCGAGCGGGAGCGCGCGGAGCAGGCGACCGAGCTGCGCGGCGCCCGCGACCGGCTCCTGGCGGCCAGGACCGAAGCCGCGGAGCTGGACCGCAGGGCGCGTGATCTCGACATGCGGGTCTACGAGCAGCAGCTCTCCCTGAAGGCGGTGCGGGACCGTGCGCTCGCGGAGGTCGGGCTCGACGCCGACGGGCTGGCCGAGGCGGCCGTGGCGGAGCTCGACCGGTCGGAGGAGGAGCGCCGGCTCGCCGCGGCCGAGCGCCGGCTCGCGCGCCTGGGCCGGGTGAACCCGCTCGCGCTCGAGGAGTTCGCTGCGCTCGAGCAGCGGCACGCGTTCCTCGGGGAGCAGCTCGCCGACCTCCACCGCACCCGCGCCGACCTGCTGACGATCGTGGAGGACCTCGATCGACGGATGCACGACATCTTCACGGCCGCGTACCGGGACACGGAGTCGGCCTTCGAGCAGATCTTCCCGGTCCTCTTCCCCGGAGGGAGCGGCCGCCTCACCCTCACCGAGGGCGCCGACGAGCCGGGCGTGGACGTCGCGGTGCGGCCCGCAGGCAAGCGGATCGAGCGGCTGTCGCTGCTGTCCGGCGGCGAGCGCTCGCTCGCGGCCGTCGCGTTCCTGCTGGCCATCTTCACCGCGAGACCGAGCCCGTTCTACATCCTCGACGAGGTGGAGGCGGCGCTCGACGACGCGAACCTCGGCCGGCTGCTCGAGGTCGTGTCCTCCCTCCGGGACGCGTCGCAGCTGATCCTCATCACGCACCAGAAGCGGACGATGGAGATCGCGGACGCGCTGTACGGGGTGTCCATGCGGCAGGACGGCGTGTCGACCGTCGTCGGGCAGCGGCTCGCGGCCCGCGGCTGAATCGGTTTCCCCACCGCGTCCGCCGTCGCGCGGAGCCGTTGCGGGGTGGCCCAGCGCGCCGACGGCGGCCGCGGCGAGCAGTCGTTCGAGCTGCGGGAGCCGACCTCTCGGTCGTCCCCACTCGGGTAGCGGCTGTAGGACAAAACTATTCCGAAGTGCGGTAAGCGCCTATCCCCACTTCCGGGCGCATTCTTGCGTCTTCAGGAAATCCTCGCGGAGAATGCGAGGAAATCCTGAACGACGTAAGAAAGGGTCAGGCCCGCGCGAACGCGTGCGCCCGGTCGACCTGCTCCCGCGTCAGCGCCACGCCCGTGTAGCGCTCGAACTGCAGCGCCGCCTGCAACGCGTGGACCTCGGCCCCCGTGATGACCGGCAGGGCCGCCGCACGCGCCGCGCGGATCAGCGGCGTCTCGACCGGCACCGCGACGACGTCGACGACCGCCGAGGCGCCGCGGATCAGGTCGGGGGAGAAGGCGAGCTGCTCCTCCTCCGGGCCGGCCATGCCGATCGGTGTGACGTTGACCAGCACATCCGCGTCATCGGGTTCGGTGTCGGCGAACCGGTGGCCGTCCCGGGTCGCGATCGCGCGACCCGCCTCCGCGTTCCTCGCCCAGACGGTCGTGCGTCCGAAGCCGGCCCGCGCGAAGGCGGCCGACACGGCCGACGCCATGCTGCCGCTGCCACGGACGACGACCCGTGAGCCCCGGTCGAGGTCCCGCTCGGCGAGCAGGGCCGCGACCGCCTCGACGTCGGTGTTCGATCCGGTGAGCACCCCGTCGTCGTTCACGACGGTGTTCACGGCGTCGATGTCGCGAGCGGAATCCTCGAGTCCGTCGAGCAGCGGGATGATCGCGGACTTGAAGGGCATCGAGACCGAGCAGCCCCGGAAGCCCAGGGCACGCACGCCCCGCACCGCCCCTTCGAGATCGCGCGTCGTGCACGCCTTGTAGAGGAAATCGAGTTCCAGTTCCGCGTAGAGGAAGTTGTGGAACCGCGTTCCCAGATTGCTCGGGCGACCCGCGAGGGAGATGCAGACCTTCGTGTCCTTGTTCAGCACCTACCCATCCTGGCCGTCGGCGCGGAACGCCGCCGCGACGGCGGAGATGTCCGCGGATCCCAGCCCGCGATCCGACGCGCTCCCGTACAGCTCGAGGAGCGCATCGACGAGCGTCGTCGGGACGTGTGCAGCGCGGTCCGCCTCGAGGATCAACCGGAGGTCCTTCCGCAGCCCGTCGAGCGCGAACTGCGTGTCGGCGGTGCGGTCCTCGAGGATGGTGCGGCCCTTGGTCTGCAGATAGGGGCTGTCCGCGGCGCCGCCCGCGACGGTCTCGAGGAACAGCGCGGGGTCGAGCCCGAAGGCCCTCGCCTGCTCGATCCCGAACGCGGTGCCCGCGGTGATCGTCGCGATCCAGGAGTTCGCGACGAGCTTGAGGGCGCTCGCCGGTCCGGCCTCCTCGCCGACCCAGACGGTCTTCGCGCCGATCGCGTCGAAGACCGGGGTCACGACGTCGCGCGGCACCGTCGGACCGGAGGCGAGCACGGTGAGCTTGCCGTCCTCCGCCGGCTGCTTGGTGCCGACGACGGGTGCGTCGTAGAACGGGATCCCGTGCGGCTTCGCCAGCCTGGCGAGGCGCGCGACACCCTCCGGGCCGACGGTCGCGGACTGCACCCAGATCGTGCCGCCGTCGAACGCGGGCAGTGCCTCGGCGGCCACCGCGGCGACCGCGTCCTCGTCGAACAGCATCGTGATGACGACCTGCGCGCCGCGGACCGCCTCCTCGAGCGAGGTCGCGACGGTCGCGCCCGCGTCGGCGAGCGGCGCCGCCTTCTCCGGATGCCGGTTCCAGACGGTCAGCGGCAGGCCGGCGCGGCGGAGCGAGTGCGCCATGCCGACGCCCATGGTGCCGGTGCCGAGCAGGGCGACGGAGGGGGTGAGTGGCATGAGCGGTCCTTCCGGGTCGGAGCGCACCGACGGTAGCCCCGCGCCGGTGGATGCGGGCCGGGAGCCGGGAGCCCATAGCCTTGGCTCCCGTGGCGGGATTCGGTGCGCGGTTGCGGAACCTGTTCGGCTCCGTCCGGACGATCGACGAGGACACCTGGGACGACCTCGAGGCGGCGATGATCGGTGCCGACTTCGGGCCGGACATCACCGAGTCGATGCTCGCCGACCTGAAGGACAAGGTCGAGCGCTTCCACACCACCGATCCGCGCGACCTGCAGCGGATGCTCCGGGAGGACGTGGAGGAGCGGCTCGCCGGGTT
The DNA here is from genome assembly GCF_051956055.1 of Amnibacterium sp. Lineage (NCBI taxonomy): Bacteria > Bacillati > Actinomycetota > Actinomycetes > Micrococcales > Microbacteriaceae > Amnibacterium > Amnibacterium sp. Next base: position 22,189 of record NZ_JBQCGC010000026.1, on the reverse strand, counting down.
CGACCCGACCCTGCACCTGAGCGACCGGCCGGCGGTCGTGCTGATCGTCGGCGTGAACGGCGTCGGTAAGACGACGACGATCGGCAAGTTCGCGAAGTTCGTCGGCAACTACGGCCGCAGCGTCGTGGTGGGCGCGGCCGACACGTTCCGCGCCGCCGCGGTCGAGCAGGTCGCGACGTGGGCGGAGCGCGCGGGCGCCGCGGTGGTGCGGCCGCAGCACCCCGGCCAGGACCCCGCCTCCGTCGCCTACCAGACCATCGAGTACGCCCAGCGGACGGGTACCGAGATCGTGCTCATCGACACGGCGGGCCGCCTGCACACCAAGGGCGGTCTGATGGACGAGCTCGGCAAGGTGAAGCGCGTCGTCGAGAAGCTCGCGCCGATCGCGGAGGTGCTCCTCGTCCTCGACGCCACGACCGGCCAGAACGGCGTGCTGCAGGCGCAGGCGTTCATCGAGTCCGCGGGCGTGACGGGGCTCGTGATCACGAAGCTCGACGGGTCCGCGAAGGGCGGCTTCGTCCTCCGGGTCCAGGACGAGACCGGGATCCCGATCAAGCTGATCGGGCAGGGCGAGCGGATCCAGGACCTCACGGGCTTCACCCCGCACGTCTTCGCGCAGGGCCTCGTCGGCTGAGCCCCCGATCCGGATTCCCTTCGCGGATCCGGAAGGATCTCGCGACACCCCGGTGCCGGAGGCGCATCCGCGGCGTGTCGCCGAGGATCTCCGGATCCGCGAAGACCTACTGGGCGCGGTATGCGGCCGCCAGCTCGCGGTAGGTCCGCGCGTTGCGGCGGATGCGCGCCACCTCCTCCTCCGTGAGCTCCCGTCGCACCTTCGCGGGCACACCGGCCAGGAGGGATCGGGCCGGCGCCTCGGTGCCCTCGAGCACGACCGCGCCGCCGGCGACGAGGGAGCCGGTCCCGATGGTCGCGCCGTTCAGCACGGTCGCGTTCATGCCCACCAGCACGTCGTCGCCGATCGTGCAGCCGTGCACGACCGCGCCGTGCCCGACGCTGACCCCGGCGCCGATCGTCGTGGGGGAGCCCTTGTCGCAGTGCACCACGACGTTGTCCTGCAGGTTGCTGCCCGCGCCGAGCACGATCGTGTCGACGTCCGCGCGGAGCACCGCGCCGAACAGCACCACCGCGTCCGCCTCGACCCGCACCCGCCCGATGAGGGTCGCGGTCGGGGCGATGAACGCGGACGGGTCGATCTCGGGGAGCATGCCGTCGAACGGCAGGATCAGAGCCATGGCGCCCAGCCTCGCGCCTCCGGCCGACGAACGGCTGATGCGCCGCGCTCTGCCCCGCTGGGCGACACGCGCCCTCCGCGCCGGACGGGTCCGTGAGCGGCGCAGGAGGAGCGTGTCGGGTCAGCCCACCGCCTGCGCGAACCCGAGGGCCGGGTCGGCGAGGTGCTGCAGCCCCTCCGGCAGCGGACGGCCCTTGGCGGCCATCGACTGCGCGTAGAGCCGCCCCGCGCGGTAGGAGGAGCGCACGAGCGGGCCGGCGAGCACGCCGAGGAACCCGATCTCCTCCGCGGCGGTCTTCAGGTCCTCGAACTCCGCGGGGGTGACCCAGCGCTCGACCGGCAGGTGCCTCGGCGTCGGCCGGAGGTACTGGGTGAGCGTGATGATGTCGGTGCCGGCGGCGTGCAGGTCCTCGAGCGCCTGCAGCACCTCCTGGTCGGTCTCGCCCATTCCGAGGATCAGGTTCGACTTCGTCACGAGCCCGGCGTCGCGCGCCTGCGTCAGCACCCCGAGCGAGCGCTCGTACCGGAACGCGGGGCGGATGCGCTTGAAGATCCGCGGCACGGTCTCCACGTTGTGGGCGAACACCTCGGGCCGGGAGGAGAACACCTCGCCGAGCAGGTCCGGGTTCCCCGAGAAGTCGGTGGCGAGGATCTCGACGCCGGTGCCGGGGTTCGCGGCGTGGATCGCCCGCACGGTCTCCGCGTGCAGCCACGCGCCCTCGTCGGGCAGGTCGTCGCGCGCGACACCCGTGACCGTCGCGTAGCGGAGCCGCATCCGCGTCACGGACTCGGCGACCCGGCGCGGCTCGTCCGTGTCGTAGTCCGCGGGCTTGCCGGTGTCGATCTGGCAGAAGTCGCACCGCCTGGTGCACTGCGCGCCGCCGATCAGGAAGGTGGCCTCGCGGTCCTCCCAGCACTCGGAGATGTTCGGGCAGCCCGCCTCCTGGCACACCGTGTGCAGGCCCTCGTCCTGCACGAGGTTCCTGAGCGCCTGGAACTCCGGACCCTGCTTCAGGGTGGTGCGGATCCAGGAGGGCTTGCGCTCGATCGGCACCGCGGCGTTGCGCGCCTCGAGCCGGAGCATGCGGCGATGGCCCGCGCCTGCGGCCTCCTGCTCGGGGCTCATGCCGGTGGAGGGGAGCCGGACGACCCCGCTCATGCGGCCGCCTCGACGTGCGCGTGGCCGAGCACCCCGCGCTGGAAGTGCTCGAGCACGAGCGGAGCGACGTCCGCGGGCGTGACCGGGCGGCCCGCCAGCGCGGAGAGGGTCGTGACCCCCGCGTCGCGGATGCCGCAGGGGACGATCGGGCCGTACGCCGCGAGGTCGTTGCTGCAGTTGAGCGCGAAGCCGTGCATGGTCACGCCCTGCTCGACCCGCAGACCGATCGCGCCGATCTTGTCGAAGCCGTCGTGGGTGCGGACCCAGACGCCGCTGCGGCCGTCGACCCGCTCGCCCTGCACGCCGAACGCGGCGGCGACATCGATCATCATCGCCTCGAGGTCGCGCACGAACGCGACGACCTCGTGCCGGTCCGGCAGCCGGAGGATCGGGTAGCCGGTCAGCTGACCGGGCCCGTGCCAGGTCAGCTTGCCGCCGCGGTCGACGTCGACGACCGGGATGTCGCCGCCCGTCGGCCGCTCGTCGTCGACGGTGCGCTTGCCGGCCGTGTAGACCGACTCGTGCTCGCAGAGGATCAGGGCGTCCGGGCGGGTGCCGGCCACGACCTCCGCGTGGACCCGGCGCTGCAGCGCCCAGCCCTCGTGGTAGTCGAGCAGGTCCGGGGCGAGACGCAGGAGAGCGACGTCCATCATCGCGGCCACCCTACGTCCGCTGCGGGTGGCAGGAGGGCGCCGTGCTGCCCGCCGGCGGCGTCCGCACCGCGGAGCTCGCGGCGAACCCCCTCGGATCCCTCCGCCCCCGCCCCTTCGTCGTTCAGGATATTCGGCTCCACCGCGCCGAATACTCCTGAACGACGAAGTGAAACAGGGGAGGAGGGACTCGACCTGCTCGACGGTCTCCGTGTCGAGCGGCTGGGCGAGCGACTGGTGCACCGCGTCCCAGTCGGCCTTCGCGCGCGGGGTCGCGACCGTCGACGCGACGGCCTCCTTCGCCTGCAGCCAGGCGAGCGCGAGGCCCTCGAGCGTCGTGTCGAGGTCTCGGGCGAGGTCGCGGAGGGCGATGAGCGCCTCCAGCGCCGGGTCGACCGGCGCGTCGCGCGGCGCACCGAAGCGGAGCGCCGCGGCGGCCTCCTCCTCCGCCGCGACGTGCCGACCGGTGAGCCGCCCTGCGCCGAGCGGTGCACCCGCCAGCAGCGCGATCCCCTCCCCGGCGGCGAGCGGCGCCAGGTCGCGCAGCGCGGCTCGCTCGAGGAGGTTCACGCGGACCCGCACGAACGCGGGACGCGGCAGGCCGAGCCGGTCCGCCTCCGCCAGCATGGCCTCGAGCCGCCACGCGTCCGTGTCCCCGGCACCCCAGCCGACGATCCGCCCCGACTCGATCGCGCCGGCGAGCGGCTGCAGGGTGTCCTCGATCGCGGTCTCCGCGTCCGAGCCCCGCAGCCAGGCGAGGTCGACCCGCCCGAGGCGACGGGAGGCGGCGGCGAGGTGCGCCTCGAGCCGTACGGGGGAGAGGTCGCTGCCCCGGCCCTCGCCGACGACGGCGCCGACGCCGGAGAGCACGACGACCCCCTCCGGCTGCCGCTCCTCGAGCCACCGTCCCGCCGCGGATTCCCCTCCCGAGGTGCCGTCGGCGGCGTCGAGCGCGCGGATCCCGGCCTCCCAGCCCTCGTCGAGCAGCTCGACGGCCCTGGCGACCGGCGTCGGCGCGGGCGCCGAGCCCATGGTGAGCGCGGTGACGTCGAGCCCGGCGACGGAGGTGGTCTGCACCCCGTGACCGTATCGGGGCCGCCGCCCGCCGCCCTCCGCCTCCTGCGGCCCAGCACCTGAGCAGGCCGGTCTCGCTTCGACAGGCAGCGACGGGGCGGTCCAGCCTGCCGAAGCGCGCGCGGCCTGCTGAAGTGCTCGGGTGCGGAGGCGCGCCTGCGCCCGCAGCGGAATTCCTCCTGAACGACGAAGCGCGGGGCGGAGGATCGGGGCATGCGGATCCTGGTGCTCGGCGGCACGGCGTGGCTGGGGCGGGCGATCGCGGCGGCAGCGCTCGCGGCGGGTCACGAGGTCGTGTGCCTCGCCCGCGGCCGTTCCGGCTCGGCGGCGGTCGGCGCCCGGCTCGTCGTCGCGGACCGGGACCGCCCCGGCGCGTACGCCGCGGTGGAGGGCGCCCGGTGGGACGCGGTCGTCGACGTGGCCCGCGCCCCGGCGCACGTGCGCGGCGCGGTCGCCGCGCTCGAGGCCGACCGGTACGTCTTCGTGTCCACCGGCAACGTGTACGCGGATCCGTCGATCGTGCACGCGGACGAGGACGCACCGCTGCTCGACCCCAACGGCGTCCCGGCCGACGGCGGCGAGGCGTACGGCATGGGCAAGGTCGCCTGCGAACGAGCGGTCCAGGAGACGTACGGCGACCGGTCGCTCATCGCGCGGGCCGGGCTCATCGGCGGCCCCGGTGACCCGTCCGGCCGCTCGGGCTGGTGGCCGTGGCGCTACGCGCATCCGGCCGCCGACGCCGTGCTCGTGCCCGATGCCGAAGCGAGGCCGACCGAGCTGATCGACGTCCGGGACCTCGCCGCGTGGCTCGTGGCCACCGAGGCGACGGGCGTGTTCAACGCGGTCGGCCCGGAGGTGCCGCTCGGCGAGCACCTGACCGTCGCCCGACGGGTCGCCGGCTTCACGGGCGCGGCCGCCCTGGCGCCGGAGCCCTGGCTGCTCGAGCAGGAGGTCGCCGAGTGGGCGGGGCCCCGCAGCCTGCCGCTGTGGCTCGCCGACCCCGGTTGGCAGGGGTTCGCCGCCCGGGACGGATCGCGCGCCCGCGCCGCGGGCCTGACGCACCGCCCGCTCGCGGAGACCCTCCGCGACGTGCTGGCGTGGGAGGAGACGCAGCCCGTCCATCCGCACGGAGCCGGCCTGTCGGACGAGGACGAGCGCGCGCTCCTCCGCCTCCTGCGGCCCAGCACCTGAGCAGGCCGGTCTCGCTTCGACAGGCTGCGAGGCGCCGTTCCAGCCTGCCGAAGCGCGCGCGGCCTGCTGAAGTGCTCGGGTGCGGGGGCGCGCGTGCGCCCGCGGGAGGGGGTCGCCGGTAGGATCCTCGCCCTATGGCCACCTTCGGATCCCTGTCGGACCGCCTCACCGCGGCCCTCGCGAACCTCCGCAGCAAGGGCGTCCTCACGGCGAGCGACGTGGACGGCACCGTCCGGGAGATCCGCCGCGCGCTCCTCGACGCGGACGTCAACCTCGACGTCGTGAAGGCGTTCACCGCACGGGTGCGCGAGCGCGCGCTCGGCGCGGAGGTGAACAAGGCGCTGAACCCGGCGCAGCAGGTCGTGCAGGTCGTGAACGAGGAGCTCATCGGCATCCTCGGCGGCGAGACCCGGCGCCTCGAGTTCGCGAAGCAGCCGCCGACCGTGATCATGCTCGCCGGCCTCCAGGGCGCGGGCAAGACGACGCTGGCGGGCAAGCTCGCGAAGTGGCTCGAGCGGGACGGGCACACGCCGCTGCTCGTGGCGGCCGACCTCCAGCGCCCGAACGCGGTCCAGCAGCTGCAGGTCGTCGGTGAGCAGGCGGGCGCGACGGTCTTCGCCCCCGAGCCGGGCAACGGCGTCGGGGACCCGGTGCGGGTCGCGAAGGATGCGGTGCGCTTCGCCCGCGACAAGCAGCACGACGTCGTGATCATCGACACCGCGGGCCGGCTCGGCGTGGACGCCGAGCTGATGAAGCAGGCCGCGAACATCCGGCGCGCGACGGACCCGGACGAGGTCCTGTTCGTGATCGACGCGATGATCGGCCAGGACGCGGTCGCGACCGCGAAGGCGTTCCAGGACGGCGTCGACTTCACGGGCGTCGTGCTCACCAAGCTCGACGGCGACGCCCGGGGCGGTGCGGCGCTGTCCGTCGCCTCCGTGACCGGCCGCCCGATCGTGTTCGCCTCAACGGGGGAGAAGCTCGAGGACTTCGAGCCGTTCCACCCGGACCGGATGGCGAGCCGCATCCTCGACCTCGGCGACATCCTCACGCTCATCGAGCAGGCGCAGCAGGCGTTCGACGAGCAGGAGGCGCTCGAGCTCGCCGAGAAGATCGCGACGAGCCAGTTCACGCTCGACGACTTCCTCAAGCAGATGCAGCAGCTCCGCAACCGCGGCGGCCTGATGAAGATGATCGGGATGCTGCCGGGCGCCCGGCAGATGCGCGAGCAGCTCGACCAGTTCGACGAGCGCGAGATCGTGCGGACGGAGGCGATCATCCAGTCGATGACGCCCGCCGAGCGGCACAACCCGAAGATCCTGAACGGCTCCCGCCGCCTCCGGATCGCCCGCGGCTCCGGCATGACCGTCACGGACGTGAACCAGCTCGTCCAGCGGTTCGACCAGGCCGCGAAGATGATGAAGACCGTCGCGCGCGGCGGCGTGCCCCAGGTGCCGGGCATGGGCCCCATGGGCTACGGCGGCCGGAAGCCCGCCCAGCCGAAGAAGAAGAGCGGCTCCAAGTCCGGCAACCCGGCCAAGCGCGCGGCGGAGAACAAGGCGCTGGCGGAGGGCCGCCCGGCCAAGCCGCAGAGTGCGGGCGGTGCCGGCTTCGGGCTCGGCGGCGGTGGCGGTGCCGTCCAGGCGCAGCCGAGCGCGGAGGACCTGGAGAAGCTGCAGAAGCTCCTCGGCCGCTGACCCCCGCCCTGCCGAGCACGACAGCAGGACGGAGCACCGACGGCAGGACCAGGAGGCGTTCTGCGTCCTGCTGCTGCTCCTGGGTCCTGCTGTCGTGCTCCTCGCAGCCCGGCTCGGCGCCCAGGCGCGCTGGGTAGCGTCCGACGACATGAGCGATCGCGACTACCACCCCTACGCCCGGCTCGACCCGGTGCCGAGCTTCCCGCTGACCAGCGACGACGTCGTCGACGGGCAGCCCCTTCCCGCGGCGATGTTCGGCGCCTCGGCCGGCGGCCGCGACCGGTCGCCCCAGCTGAGCTGGTCGGACGCCCCCGCGGGCACGAAGAGCTTCGCGGTCACCATGTACGACCCGGACGCGCCGACCGGGTCCGGGTTCTGGCACTGGGCGATCGCCGACATCCCCGCCTCCGTGACCTCGCTCGACGCGGGCGCCCCGGCCCCGGAGGGGGCGGTGGTGCTCCGCAACGAGCTGCGGGAGCGCGGGTACACGGGCGCGACGCCGCCGGAGGGCACCGGGGTCCACCGCTATTTCGTGGTCGTCCACGCGGTCGACGTCGAGTCGCTCGGCATCGACCAGGAGGCCACGCCCGCGGTGCTCGGGTTCAACCTCCACTTCCACACCCTCGGCCGCGCGATCCTCGTCGGGACCGCGGAGTTCGGCGGCGCCGGGGCCTGACGGCTCGGCGTGCAGGAGTCGCGGCCGGCGGCCCGCGCACTCCTGCACGCCGGTCCGTCGGGCGGTCGCGCGGCGACGCGCCCCTAGCCTGACGGGATGAGCACCGCCTTCCGCGCCGAGGACCGCCCCGTCCGCATCTCCGTCCAGATCGCGCCCCAGCACCTCCCGATCGCCGCCCTCCGGGACGCGGCCGTGCACGCCGAGGACCTCGGCGTGGACATGGTGATGAACTGGGACCACTTCTACCCGCTGTCCGGCGACCCCGACGGCCTGCACTTCGAGGCCTGGACCCAGCTCGCGCAGTGGGCGGAGGCGACGGAGCGCGTCGAGCTCGGGCCGCTCGTGAACTGCAACTCGTACCGGAACCCGAACCTGCAGGCCGACATGGCCAGGACGGTCGACCACATCTCCGGCGGCCGGTTCGTCTTCGGCACCGGCTCGGGCTGGGCGCAGCGCGACTACGACGAGTACGGCTACCCGTTCGGCACCGTCGGCAGCCGCCTCGACGCGCTCGCGCACGACCTGCCCATCGTCCGCGACCGCTGGACGCGGCTGAACCCGCAGCCGGTCCGCCGCATCCCGATCCTCATCGGCGGCGCGGGGGAGCGGAAGACCCTCAGGCTCGTCGCCGAGCACGCGGACATCTGGCACAGCTTCGTCGCGCCGGAGGCGCTCGGGCAGAAGCTCGACGTCCTGCAGCGTCACGCGGAGGAGGTCGGCCGCGACGTCGCGGAGATCGAGATCGGCAACGAGCTGCGGGGCGCCGACGACGCGAAGGCGGAGGCGCTGTTCGACGCCGGCGTGCGCCTCTTCACCGTCGGGGTCACCGGCCCCGACCTCGACTGGGCGAGCGTCGAGCGCTGGCTCCGCTGGCGCGACGCGAAGAACGCCTGACGCCCGGCGTCAGCCGAGGGGCCTGCCCGCCCGCATCTCCCGGATCAGGGAGGTGACGACGGCGCGCAGGTCCCCGCCCGCCTTCGCCGCCGCGAGCCCCTGCCGCTGGTAGGACGGCCCGACCTCGACGATCGTGAGCACGTCCTGCAGCTCGGCGGCGCAGCCGAGGCGCTCGGCCACCGGCTCGAGCCGGGCGACGAGCTGCCGGATCTCGTCCTCGACCTGCCGCTGCTCGCCGTTCCGGTCGACGATCACGGCAGCGTCCATGCCGTACCTCGCCGCCCGCCACTTGTTCTCGCGGACGAACCAGGGCTGCATCGTCGGCAGCGTCTCGCCGACGTCGAGCCGACCGGAGAAGTCGTCGACGAGGCACTGCACGAGCGCGGTCAGCGCGGCGACCTCGAAGACGGTCGGCAGCCCGTCGCACACCCGCGTCTCGACGGTGCCCCACCGGGCGGAGGGACGGACGTCCCACCGGATCTCGTCCCAGTGGTCGATGACGCCGACCTTGGTGAGGTCGTCGACGATCGACTCGTACTGCTGCCACGACGCGAGCTCGGGCGGCAGCCCGGCGGTCGGCAGCTGCTGGAACAGCATCGCGCGACTGGAGGCGTAGCCGGAGGACTCCCCGAACAGGAAGGGGGAGGAAGCGGACAGCGCCTGGAGGTGCGGGTAGTAGACGAGGAGCGCGTCGAGGACGGGCAGCGCCTTCGCCGGGTCGTCGAGCCCCACGTGCATGTGCACGCCCCAGATGAGCAGCTGCCTGCCCCACACCCCGGTGCGGTCGAGCAGCGTGACGTACCGCTCCTTGTCCGTCACCTGCTGGTCCTGCCAGCGGGCGAACGGATGCGTGCCCGCGCACACCAGCTCGAGCCCCATGGGGTCGGTCGTGCGGCGCACCCGCTCGATGGTCCGCTCGAGGTCGGCGATCCCGTCGGCGACCGTGCGGTTCACGCCGGTCACGATCTCGACCGTGTTCGTGAGCAGCTCGCTCGTGATCCGTTCGGCGCCGTCGTCGCCGGTGAGATCCGTGCCCGCCAGCACCTCCGGCGCCGCGCCCACCAGATCGCCCGTGTGGCGGTCGACCAGCGCGAGCTCCCACTCGATCCCGAGGGTCGAGCGCTCCGACCGCGCGAACTCGATCGACATGCGCGTCATCCTGACAGACCGCCATCCGGAGACCGTGCGCTCGCCGTTCCGGCGCCCGCTCCCGGTTGCAGCAGGCAGAATGGCCGATGGTCCTCGCGCCGCCAGTCGGTGCGACCTCGTCCTTCCACTGGAGCCCGCGTGAACGGCAATGCCACCTCGACGTACCGCAACGTCGCTCTGCTCTCCGTGTCGAGCGTGCTCGGCCCGCTCGTCACGACGTCGGTCGAGATCGAGCGGCGGCTCGAGCCGATCCTGAAGCGGCTGCGCCTCCCCGTCGGGCTGCTCGAGCGCGTCGCGGGCGTGATCGAGCGCCGCAACTGGGGCCCGGGCACCACCTCGCACGAGGCGGCGGTGCAGGCGGGCGAGAAGGCGCTCCGCGAGGCGGGCGTGCCCGCGGCGTCGATCGGGCTGCTGATCAACACCTCCATCACCAAGGAGCACCTCGAGCCGTCGGTGGCCACCCGGCTGCACCACGGGCTGGGGCTGCCGACCTCCGCGATCAACTTCGACGTCTCCAACGCGTGCCTGGGCTTCGTGAACGGCATGAGCCTGGCGGCCGGCCTGATCGACGCGGGTCAGGTGGACTACGCGATGGTGATCGACGGCGAGGACGTCGACCGCATGCAGCGCACCACGATCGAGCGCCTCGCCGCCTCCGAGTCCCTCGACCGGCAGGCGTTCATGAACGAGTTCGCGAGCCTCACCCTGGGGTCCGGTGCCGCCGCGGCGGTGCTCGGCCGTGCGGATGCGCACCCGGAGGGGCACCGCCTCGTCGGCGGGGTGACCCGTGCCGGCACGGAGTGGAACGAGCTCTGCGTCGGTTCGATGGACGGGATGACCACCGACACGAAGTCGCTGCTGAAGCGGGGCATGGAGCTCGTGACCGCCGCCTGGAACGAGGCGAAGCGCGACTGGAACTGGTCCGACATGGACCGCTACATCATGCACCAGGTGTCGAGCGCCCACACGGCCGCGTTCGTCGCCGCCGCGGACATCGACCCGGAGCGTGTGCCCGTCACCTACCCGAGCCTCGGCAACGTCGGCTCCGCGTCGATCCCGATCACGCTGGCGCAGGAGTCGCAGAAGCTGCAGAAGGGCGAGCGGGTGCTGCTCTGCGGCGTCGGAAGCGGCATCAACACGTCCATGCTCGAACTGGCCTGGTGAGCGGGGCCGCACCCCGTCCCGAGGTCCAGGCCGCCGCGCTCCCGCCGAGCGGGCTGCCCGGGCTCGACCCGGCGTGGTCGCGGCGCGTGCCCGCGGCGGACGGCGCGGGCCGGCCGGTCGTGCACCACGTGCTCGACACGGCCGACGTGCTCGCGGCCGCAGGGGTCGAGCCGGTGGGCACGATCCTCGCCGTGCACGGGAACCCGACCTGGAGCTACCTCTGGCGGCACGTCGTGCAGGGCTCGATCGACCGAGCCCGCGCGGGCGAGCCGGCCTGGCGCGTCGTCGCGGTCGATCAGCTCGAGATGGGCTGGTCCGCGCGCACGGGCGTCGTCCGGCACGTCGCCGACCGGGTGCAGGACCTCGGCGCGCTCACGGACCTGCTCGACCTCGGGCCGAGGGTCGTCGCGCTGGGGCACGACTGGGGCGGCGTCGTCGTCTCCGGCTGGGCGCTCGCCCACCGCGACGTGCTCGCGGGCCTGGTGCTCACGAACACCGCGGTCGACGGCCACGCCGCGCTGCCCGCCGCGCTCAAGGCCGCGCTGGGGGCCGCCGCGTTCGGCACCGAGACGACGACCGCGTTCCTCGACACGACGCTCGCGATCGCGTATCCGCCGCTCGACCGCCGTGTCCGGTCCGCGTTCCGGAGCCCGTACCGCGGTGCCGTCAGGCGCGCAGGCATCCGGGACTTCGTCGCCGACATCCCCGCGACGCCCTCCCATCCGAGCAGCGCAGCCGTGGACGCGATCGCGGACGGCCTCGCGAGCCTCGAGGTCCCGGCCCTGCTGCTCTGGGGCCCTCGGGACCCGGTGTTCCAGGAGCGCTACCTGCACGACCTGATGCGACGGCTGCCGCACGCCGGCGTGCATCGCTTCGAAGGGGCTGGGCACCTGCTGCCGGAGGACGCCGACGTCGCCGGGGCCGTGCTCGACTGGGTCGCCGCGCCGACGCCCGCACGCGGCGCGGCCGGGTCGACCGCGCCTGCGCCGTACCGGCCGCTCTGGGCGGAGGTCGAGGCGCGAGCGGAGGACGACGCGCCCGCGCTGGTCGAGCTCGGCGACCGCGCCCGCACCGTCACCTGGCGCCGGCTCGGCTCCCGGGTGCGGGAGCTCGCCGCCGGGCTCCACGCGGTGGGCGTGCGGCCGGGCGACCGGGTGTCGCTCCTCGTGCCGCCGGGTGCGGACCTCCTCGCCGCCGCCTTCGCGTGCCTCCGGATCGGCGCGACGATCGTCGTCGCGGACGCCGGTCTCGGTGTGCAGGGCCTCACCAGAGCGGTGAAGGGTGCGCGGCCCGACTGGGTCATCGGCGTCCCCACCGCCCTCGCCGCCGCGCGCGCGCTCGGCTGGCCGGGGGTCCGCATCGCGCCCACCGGGCTGTCGCGCGCCGCGAGGGTCGCGCTGGGCGTGCGGCACACGCTGCCGGAGCTCGCGCGGCTCGGGGCCGGGCGGCCGCTGCCGGAGGCGCCCGCGGGCGACGCCCTCGCCGCGATCCTCTTCACCTCCGGCTCCACCGGGCCCGCGAAGGGCGTGCGGTACACGCAGGCGCGGCTCGCCGCGGTGCGGGACGCGATCACCGCGCAGTACGACCTCGGGCGGGACAGCGCGATCGTCGCGGGCTTCGCCCCGTTCGTGCTGTTCGGGCCGGCGTTCGGGTGCCGGACGATCGTGCCCTACATGGACGTGACGAGCCCGGCGACGCTCACGGCGGAGGCGCTCGGCGCGGCCGTCCGCGCGATCGACGCCGACGCGGTGTTCCTCTCGCCCGCCGCGCTCGCGAACGTGCTGGCGACCGCGGGCGACCCGGCCGTGTTCGACGGGGTGCGCCTCGTCCTCACCGTGGGCGCACCGGTCGGCGCGCCGTTGCTCGCCCGCGCGCACGAGGTGCTGCGCCACGCCGCGCTCCGCACCCCGTACGGCATGACGGAGTGCCTCCTGGTCGCCGACGGCAGCCCGGAGGGGGACCCCGACGCGCGCGACGGCGTCTGTGTCGGGGCTCCCGTCGCGGGCGTCCGGGTGCGGGTCGCTCCGCTCGGCGACGACGGCGTGCCCGCGCACCGCACGACCACCGACGCGGGCATCACGGGCGAGATCCAGGTGCACGCGCCGCACATGCTCGCCGGGTACGACCGGCTGTGGCGGACCGACGCCGCGGCTCGCGCCGGCACCGCCGACGAGGAGTGGCACCGCACCGGCGACGTCGGTCACCTCGACGCCGCGGGGCGGCTGTGGATCGAGGGGCGGCTGCCGCACGTGGTCACGACGCCCGACGGCGCGGTGACCCCGGTGGGCGTCGAGCTCGCCGCGGAGCGCGCCGTGGCCCGGGTCCGCGTCGGGCAGGCGACGGGCCGGGCCGCAGCGGTCGGCGTCGGCCCGGTCGGCACGCAGCAGCTCGTGGTCGTGCTCGAGGGCGCCGAGGGGCCGCTCGCGGACCCCGCGGTCGCCGAAGCCGTCCGGGCGGAGGTGGGCCGCCCGGTCGCCGCGGTGCTCGCCGTGCCTGCGCTGCCGACCGACATCCGCCACAACGCGAAGATCGACCGCACGCGGATGGCGGCCTGGGCGACCTCCGTGCTCCGGGGCGACCGGGTCGGCGCACCGTGAGCCGGGTGCTCGTCACCGGGGCGAGCGGCTGGCTCGGTGCGGCGGTCGCGCGCGATCTCATCGCCGCTGGCGACGAGGTGCGCACCCTGCAGCGCCGCGCGAGCGGGGTCGAGGGCGCCGAGGACGTGCTCGGGTCCGTCACGCAGCCCGGGGTCGTCGACCTGGCGGTCGAGGGCGTCGAGGCCGTGGTGCACCTCGCGGCGAAGGTGTCCTTCGCCGGAGACGCCGCCGACTTCGTGGCCGTCAACATCGAGGGCACCCGCACGCTCGTGCGCGCCGCGAAGCGCGCGGGGGTGCGCCGGTTCGTCTTCGTGTCCTCCCCGTCCGTCGCGCACACCGGAGCCCCGATCATGGGCGAGGACGCGCCGCCCGCGCAGCCCGAGCGGGCCCACGGCGCGTACGCCCGGACGAAGGCGGCCGCGGAGATCGCGGCCCTGGCCGCGGACGCGCCCGCCTTCGCGGTCGTCGCCGTCCGGCCCCACGTCGTCTGGGGACCTGGCGACCCGCAGCTCGTCGCGCGGATCCAGGAGCGCGCCGCGGCAGGCCGGCTGCCGCTCGTCGGCTCCGGCGCCGCGCTCGTGGACAGCACCTACCTGGACGACGCGGTCTCCGGCATCCGAGCCGCCCTCGAGGCCGCCCCGCGCGTGCACGGCAACGCCTACGTCCTCACCTCCGGCGAGCCCAGGCCGATCGCGGAGCTCCTCGCCGGGTTCTGCGCTGCCGCAGGGATCGCGCCGCCTGCCCGGCACGTGCCGGCCGGGGCGGCCCGCGCCGCCGGTTCCGTGGTGGAGGCGCTGTGGCGGGTGCGGCCGGGCGCGGACGAGCCGCCGATGACGCGCTTCCTGGCCGAGCAGCTCTCGACCGCGCACTGGTTCGACCTGCGCCGCACGAAGCGCGACCTCGGATGGAGCCCGACCGTGGGCGTCACCGAGGGCCTCCGCCGCCTCGCGGCCGCGCACGCGTCCATGCGGGATTGCGGTGGATCCGGGTAGACCGGGAGCATGACCGTTCACGCCGTGGATCGCCGTCGCGCCTCGACGGGGCTCGGGCTCGTGGGCCGGGTCGGCTGGTTCGCGCTGCTCGCGGTCGCCGGGCTGGCGGCGGGGATCGAGGCCGAGCGCATCATCCGCGAGGGCGCCTCCTCCGCGAACGCCCTCGCGGTCGTGAACGCGGGAGCCCCGTACGCGGTGGTGCTCGCCCTGCTCGCGATGGTGCGCCGCTCGCCGCTCGGGGCTGCGCTCGACGCCGTCGGCTTCTTCGCCGCGTTCGTCGCCGGCTACTACGCGGCGGTCGGCCTGAAGCTCGGGGGCGCGGCCGTGAACCGGCACTACGCGGGCATCTGGCTGCTCATCGCCCTCGTCTGCTGCCCGTTGGGCGCCGCGGCCATCACGTGGGCGCGGCAGCGCCCCGGTGTGCTCCGCGCCGTCGTGTTCGCGCTGCCCGCCGCGGGCGCCGCCACCGAGGTGCTCACCGGGCGGATGTGGGGCATGGGCAACACGCTCGCCCCCGTCGTGCTGGTCGCCGACGTGCTGGTCGGAGGGGGCTATCTCCTCGTCCTCCCACGCGGGATCAGCACGCGCTTGGTGGCCGTCGCGCTGGCGGTGCCGATGACGATCGCGCTCGTGATCGCCGCCCAGCACTTCACCGCGACGGGCGCGTTCTGGCGCTACATGTACTGACCCGGACCGGATCAGCGGGTGGTGGGGGCGGAGGGGCCCCGCGTCTGGCAGAATGGCCCATCGGGTCCGCGAGGTTCGACCCTCTATCAGCCTCGTGGACGGACATCTTGGTCCGTCGCCGGGTGTGCCCCACGCCCCCGGCAGCGCGGATCGTCATCGCATCGACTCACGTGAGGAACCACGAACTGTGGCTGTCAAGATCCGCCTGAAGCGGCTCGGCAAGATCCGGGCCCCGTACTACCGCATCGTCGTCGCGGACTCGCGCACCAAGCGCGACGGCCGCGTCATCGAGGAGATCGGGAAGTACCACCCGACCGAGCACCCCTCCGTCATCGAGGTCGACTCCGCTCGCGCGCAGTACTGGCTCGGCGTCGGCGCCCAGCCGACCGAGCAGGTCGCCGCGCTCCTCAAGCTCACGGGCGACTGGGGCACGTTCAAGGGCGACAAGAACGCCAAGAGCACCGTGCAGGTCAAGGGCGAGAAGGCCGCGTTCACGCCGGACGCCAAGAAGGGCCCCGTGGTCCGCTCCAAGGCGGCCGTGAAGGACGCCGAGGCGGCGACCGCCGCCGACGCTGCGGCGGACGCCGAGCGCGCCGACGAGGCCGAGGCGTCGTCCACGGTGGAGCACGAGACGCCGCAGCAGGCCGAGAACTCCTGATCATGCTCGAATCCGCGCTCCAGCACCTCGTCAAGGGGATCGTCGACAATCCGGACGACGTCCGGGTCGAGTCGCACGGCTCGCCCCGCGGCGAGGTGCTGGAGGTGCGGGTCAACCCCGCCGATCTCGGCCGCGTGATCGGCCGCTCCGGTCGCACGGCGAAGGCGCTGCGCACCGTGATCGGCTCGCTCGCCGACGGCCGTCGCGTGCGCGTCGACGTCGTCGACGTCGACCGCTGACGTGGCCTCCGGACGGAACCGCTCCGCGCAGACGCAGCTCCGCGTAGGACGGCTCACCAAGGCCCACGGGCTCAAGGGCGGCCTGAAGCTCGAGCTGTACACCGACGACCCCGACCGGCGGTTCACGCCCGGGGCGTCCTTCTCGCTGCAGGTGCCGGAGTCGTCCCCCTGGTACGGCAAGCGCCTCGAGCTCGCCGAGCTGCGCTGGTACAACGGCCAGCCCGTCGGTTTCTTCGCCGACGTCGCCGACCGGACCGCGGCGGAGAGCCTGGTCAAGGCGATCCTGTGGGTGGACCAGGACCCGGAGGAGGCGGCCGAGCCGGACGCCTGGTACGACCATCAGCTGGTCGGACTCGACGTCGTCCGCGACGGCGCGACGGTGGGTGTCATCGACCGGCTCGAGCACCTGCCCGCGCAGGACCTGCTCGTCGTCCGGGTCGCCGCGCTGAGCGGATCGCCGGAGGAGTCCCGCGAGGTGCTCGTGCCCTTCGTGCGCGCGATCGTGCCCGAGGTCGACATCGACGGCGGCCGCGTGGTCGTGACGCCGCCTGACGGGCTGTTCGAGCCGGGGGAGCCGGACGACGACGCGCCTGCGCCGGGCGGCTCCGAGCAGGGCTGAGCGTGCGGCTCGACGTCGTCACGATCTTCCCGGAGTTCTTCCGGGTGCTGGACGTGTCCCTGCTGGGCAGGGCGCGGACCGCAGGACTGCTCGACGTGCATGTGCACGACCTCCGGGACGCCGCGCACGACCGGCACCGCACGGTCGACGACACCCCGTACGGCGGCGGCGCCGGCATGGTCATGAAGCCCGAGCCGTGGGGCGAGACGCTGGACGGGCTCCTCGGGGACGGCGACGACCCGCTCGTCGTGTTCCCCACGCCCGCGGGGACCCCGTTCGATCAGTCGACCGCCAGGCGGCTCGCGGAGGAGCAGCGGCTCGTGTTCTGCTGCGGTCGCTACGAGGGCATCGACCAGCGCGTCGTCGAGGACACCGCGGCGCGGGCACGAGTGGCCGAGATCAGCCTCGGCGACTTCGTGCTGAACGGCGGCGAGGTCGCGGTGCTGGCGATCGTCGAGGCCGTCGGGCGGCTGCTGCCCGGTGTGATCGGGAACCCGGAGAGCCTGACCGAGGAGAGCCACGAGGACGGGCTGCTCGAGTACCCGTCGTACACGAAGCCCGCGGTGTGGCGCGGGCGGGAGGTCCCGGCCGTGCTCCGCTCGGGCGATCACGGCGCCGTCGCCCGCTGGCGCCACGAGCAGGCCGTGGCCCGCACGCGCCGCGTGCGCCCCGACCTCCTCCCTCCCGACCCTTCCTAGATCAGGAGATTTCAGCGCGTCGCGCAGGATTCTCCTGATCGACGAACGGGTGCGTTTTTCGTTCAGGAGATCCGGCCGCGTCGCGGGAGATTCACCTGATCGACGAAGGGGCGGTTCAGCCGCGGGCCGTCAGCACGATCGGGTCGCCCTCGGTGATGGCGACCGTGTGCTCCGAGTGGGCGCCGCGGGAGCCGTCCTGGCTGCGGAGGGTCCAGCCGTCCGGGTCGGTGAAGATCCGGTCCGTGGTCTCGAGGAGCCACGGCTCGATCGCGATCACCAGGCCGGGCCGGAGCTTCAGGCCGCGGTGGGGTCGCCCGTCGTTCGGCACGTGGGGGTCGCCGTGCATCGTCCGGCCGACGCCGTGGCCGCCGAACTCGAGGTTCACCGAGTAGCCGGCCGCGCGGCAGACGTCGCCGATCGCCGCGGAGACGTCGCCGAGCTTCATGCCGGGCCGGGCATGCTGGATCGCGGCGTCGAGGGCGGCCCGCGTCGTCGCGATCAGGCGCTCGTCCTCCGGGCGCGGCGTGCCGACCACGACCGTGACGGCGCTGTCCGCGACCCAACCGCCGACGCTCGCCGCGAAGTCCAGGCTGACCACGTCGCCGTCCTGCAGGGCGTAGTCGTGGGGGAGACCGTGCAGGACCGCGTCGTTGACGGAGGTGCAGAGCACCTTGCCGAAGGGCATCGCCCCGAACGACGGGTGGTAGTCGATGTAGCAGCTCTCGGCGCCCTGCTCCCGGATCATGCGGTGCGCGATCGCATCGAGCTCCAGGAGGTTCATCCCGACCGCCGCCTCGGCCATCAGCCGCTCCAGCACCGAGGCGACGAACCGACCGGCCGGTCGCATCGCCTCGATCTCCGCGGGCGTGCGCAACTCGATCACGGGTCCTCCTCCTGCTGCCGCATCGACCCTAACCGGGCGCACCGGTCCCTCCCGACCAGGAGCGGGCTGAGGGCTTCCTCTGCCTCGGGCGAACAGCCGCTCCGCGCCGGTCGCACCCGCCTACCATCGACGGATGGCACTTCGTCGGGCCTTCTTCGCCTGGCAGTTCGCGGCCGCGGCCGTGCTGCCGCTCTGGCTGCTCCTCGGTTACGCGCTGTTCGGTGCGTCCGTCGGCGGCTTCCTCACGGTGGTGCTCCTCGCCCCCGTCGTCCTCGTCGTCGAGGTCGCGCTCGCGCTCCTCTTCTCCGCGCGCGCCGGCGTCCGGAGGGCCAGGGCGCTCGACCTCCCGGCGGTCGGGGTGCTCGCCGCATTCCAGGCCGGCGTCATCGGCGTCGGCTTCTTCGGCCCGGCGACCGCCTGGTTCGGCCTGCTCGCGGCCGCCGCCGCCATCGGCGGCTTCTGGCTCGGCGGGACACTCCTCGTCCGTGACGTCCGGACGAGGGTCCAGGAGACGATGACGGCGTTCGGTGTGCCGCCCCGGTCGCGCACCGCGCGGCCGCCCATCGACGCGGGCGAGTACGTCGTCGTGAAGCCCTCCGCGCGCTGACCGGCGCCCGGACCCGCGAAGCGGCCGCCGAGTGTGCCAGAATGGGCGATCGTGCCGCGGCCGTTCCTGCCGCTGGGGGACTCTTCCAATCCCGCGGCACCGTCTCGCCCGGCGCTGATCCCAGCGCCCCGATCCGGGCCGACCGGCGGCGCGCCCAGGGAGTAGTGCCCTCATGAGCCAGTTGCTCGACGCGGTCGACGCCGCGAACCTCCGTTCGGACATCCCGGACTTCCGCCCCGGCGACACCGTGCGCGTGCACGTGAACATCGTCGAGGGCAACCGCAGCCGCATCCAGGTCTTCCAGGGCGCGGTCATCCGCCGCTCCGGCGCCGGCGTGCGCGAGACCTTCACGGTCCGCAAGGTCAGCTTCCAGGTGGGCGTGGAGCGCACCTTCCCGGTGCACTCGCCGGTGATCGACCACATCGAGGTCGTCACCCGCGGTGACGTGCGTCGCGCGAAGCTCTACTACCTGCGCGAGCTGCGCGGCAAGAAGGCGAAGATCAAGGAGAAGCGCGAGGGCTGAGCCCCGGCTTCGACTCGCCCCGTACACTGACCGACCGGCGCAGGTCCTCTGCGCCGGCCGGCGGGGAGGGGCGGGAGCATCATGGTCCAGAGCCCCCCGCGTGAGGCGCCCGAGCGTCGCGGGCGCGGGCCCGCGCGAGGCGCTGCGGGCTTCCTCCGGGACCTCATCGTCATCGTCGTGGTCGCGGTCCTCGCCTCGTTCCTGATCAAGACGTTCCTGATCCGGTCGTTCTACATCCCGTCCGTATCGATGCAGAACACGCTGCAGGTCAGCGACCGGATTCTCGTGAACGAGCTGGTGCCGGGACTGATCCCGCTGCAGCGCGGCGATGTCGTCGTCTTCAAGGATCCGGGCGGCTGGCTCGAGGGCGACCCGACCGTTCCGCCGCCGTCGACCCCGATCGCGGCCGCCGCCGACTGGGTGCTGTCCCTCGTCGGCCTGTCCACCCAGGACGCGAACGACCACCTGGTCAAGCGCGTGATCGGCCTGCCCGGCGATCACGTGACGTGCTGCAACGCGCTCGGCCAGATGAGCGTGAACGGCACCCCCATCGACGAGCCGTACGTGCTGCTGCAGCCCGGTACCCGAGCCGTGTCCGGCACGAGCTTCGACGTCACCGTGCCGAAGGGACGGCTGTGGGTGATGGGCGACAACCGCTACGACTCGAAGGACTCCCGGTACAACGGGGACACGCCGTCGAAGGGCTTCGTGCCGATCAAGGACGTGGTCGGCCGCGCGTTCGTCGTCTCCTGGCCGATCGGTCACTGGTCCTGGCTCTCCGACTACCCGAGCACGTTCGCCGGCGTGCGGGCGCCGGGAGGATGACGCCTGCCTCGGTCCAGCGGCCGGCGAAGTCGCGCCCTCCCGGGCTCGGCATCGAGCGCGCGCTGCTCGCCGAGGGCGCGACCGTCGTCATCGGCTGCGACGAGGTCGGTCGGGGGGCGATCGCGGGTCCGGTGGGTGTGGGCGTCGCGGTGCTCGACCCGGACCGCCGGGGGATCCCCGCCGGGCTGCGCGATTCCAAGCTGCTGCCCGAACCGGAGCGCGTCGCCCTGGAGCCTCGCGTCCGGGCCTGGTCCGCCGCCTCCGCCGTCGGGCTCGCGGGCAATGACGAGATCGACGGGCAGGGCATCAGCCGGTGCCTGGGCCTCGCCGGCGCCCGAGCCATCGCCGACCTGGTCGCGCTCGGTGTCGGGATGGGCGGCGCGGTCGTGCTCCTCGACGGCAACTGGGACTGGCTGACGCCCGGGCTGATCGCCGCCGGGGTGCCGGTGCTGCCGCGGGTGGTGACCCGCGTCAAGGCCGACCGCGACTGCGCCGCGGTCTCCGCCGCCTCCGTCGTCGCGAAGGTGCACCGGGACTCGCTGATGATCGACCGCCACGACGCTCACCCCGTGTACGGCTGGCGCAGCAACAAGGGTTACGCCTCGCGCTCCCACTACGCCGCGATCGACGCGCACGGGCCGTGCGACTGGCATCGGCGCACGTGGCTGCACGCGCTGCCCGATGGGGCAGCCGAGACCGTGGACGAAACGTAGAATCGGACGACCATGGACGACGACGAGATCGAGGACTACGACCGGGAGGTCGAGCTCCAGCTCTACCGCGAGTACCGCGACGTGGTGAGCCAGTTCAAGTACGTCGTCGAGACGGAACGGCGCTTCTACCTCGCGAACGAGGTCGAGCTCACGCGACGCGACACCGAGCACGACTTCTACTTCGAGCTGCAGATGCACGACGTGTGGGTGTGGGACGTGTACCGCGCCGACCGGTTCGTGAAGAGCGTCCGCGTGCTCACGTTCAAGGACGTGAACGTCGAGGAGCTCTCGGCGAAGGAGCTGGAGCTGCCCCAGGAGCTCGCGCTCGACGAGTGACCCGCAGCGGGGAACCTGAGCGGGATCCCGGCCGAAGGCGGCACAGTGCCGTCATGGACATGCGTGCGTTCAACGAGGACGTCATCCGCCGGTTCCGCGCGGGTGAGGAGATCGAGGGCCTGCACCGCGAGCGCCTCCTGCTGCTCACCACCACCGGGCATCGGACCGGTCTGCGGCGGACCGCGCCGATGATGTTCGTCCGGTTCGACGGCGATCCCCTCGTGATCGCGAGCAACGACGGGGCGGCCGACCATCCTGCCTGGCTGCTGAACCTCCGCGCGGACCCGCACGCGACCGTGGAGACGCCGGACGGCGACCGCTGCGAGGCCGTCGCGGAGGAGCTGAGCGGGGACGAGCGCACCGTCGAGTGGGAGGACCTCGTCGCCGAGTTCCCGTTCTTCGCCGAGCAGCAGCAGCGGGCGGGCGACCGGGTGATCCCGCTCGTCCGCCTGCGCACCGCGTCCTGAGCCCCGGGCCGCCGGGGGCGCGGCCGCTCCTCCACAGGGCGGTTCCTGCCCGTGTCGTCCGGTTGCGCGGGATCGGGGCGTTCCGGCGCCGGTCCGCGGGCCACCATGCCGCGCATGGCGCAGAAGGACGACCTCGGGCGACGGGGTGAGGAGGAGGCGGCGGCGTACCTCGCCGACCTCGGCTACCGCATCATCGAGCGGAACTGGCGATGCCGATCGGGCGAGATCGACATCGTGGCGATGGACGGCGCGGAGCTCGTCATCGTGGAGGTGAAGACCCGCAGCGGGCGCGGGTTCGGCGACCCGCTCGAGGCCGTCGACCCGGCGAAGCTCACGCGGCTGTGCGTGCTCGCCGGGGCGTGGCGGCGGGCGCACCGCGACGTGCGCGCTCGGACCACGCGCATCGACCTGATCGGGGTCCTCCTGCCCAGGCACGAGG